>DASWMR010000548.1:0-6539 GCA_036399635.1 Actinoplanes sp.
AGCGCCGCCCGCTCGAGTGGTGGCATCAGGATGACCGCGCTGCGGGACGACACCAGGTCGATCAGGGACTCCGGGCCCAGCGTCTGTGTCCAGTGGAAGCGGGCGGATTCGACTGGGCCGAAGGGCGTGCCGATCGTGGCCCGCGCCTGGTGCTCGGCCCGGCCGACGATGTCGCCCAGGCGGCGTACCCAGTCGGCGCGTTCGTCGCGCAGGTTCCACACCAGCCCTAGCCGGCCGCCGGGGGAGAGGATGCGGGCCACCTCGGGCACCGCGCGGGCCGGGTCGACCCAGTGCCAGGCCTGGGCGACCAGCACCACGTCGGCGGCACCGTCCGGCAGGGGGATGTTCTCGGCGGTGCCGACGTGGGTGGGCACGCCGGGCACCGCGCGTTGCAGCTGGGCGAGCATGCCGCCGGAGGGGTCGACGGCGGTCACCGGAAGGCCGCGGTGGTGGATGCGCCGGGTCAGCTTGCCGGTGCCGGCGCCCAGGTCGACGACCCGAGGGTTGCCGGGCGGGAGGAGCCAGTCGAGGGCCTGGTCGGGGTAGGTGGGACGGGCGCGCTCGTAGACGTCGGCTATCGGACCGAAGGAGGCCGCCTGGGCCGCGCGAGGAGGGACGGTTTGGTCAGGCACGCGAAGATCCTATAACCCAGTATCCTAGGACGCCTTACGGGGTGTGGCCGGCGGGGTGTGGCGGACCGGGTGGGCTTGGGGTGGCGGGCCGGGTGTGGCGCGGGCCGGTATGGCAGGCGTGTTTCGGATTTGTGGCCACCGGGCAAAAACCGGTTACACGTAGCCACGATGGAGGGTTGACGATGAGCTTCACTGACAAGGTCAAGAACGAGGCCGAGGAGCTGGCCGGCAAGGCGAAGCAGGCCGTCGGCCGCGCCACCGACAACGAGAGCCTGGTGGCCAAGGGTGAGGCGCAGGAGACCGCGGCTCAGGCCAAGAAGGCCGGCGAGCACGTGAAGGACGCCGGCAAGGACGTCCGCGACGCCCTCAGCTAGGCAAAGTGTTCAGCCGAGACCAGCACCGCAGGCGTTGAGCTGAGACCAGCCGAGCAGAGCTGAGACCAGCTGGGCAAGATGTGTCAGCTGAGACCAGCTAAGCGGATGTGTTTGGCTGGGAGGCTGACACCAGCAGATCTCGACGGGCCCCGGGGGATTCCTCCGGGGCCTGTTGTTTGCGCCACCAGTCCTGCCCGGACTGCGGCAGCGTGTCGATCGGGTCGTAGTACGCGTACAGCTTCGCCAGCGCTTCCGGGTCGTCCTGTTCGATCGACGTCCGGTAGTTCTTCGACCAGTATGAGATGCCGTGCTCCCGGTCGTAGTCGGTGAGCATGTGCACCCAGCGCTTGCCGACGAACGGCACGTCGCAGACGATCCGCGGGGTCGCGTACCCCGGCAGGTAGCCCATCATGTCGTGCTGCAGCTGCTGGGCGTGCCAGACCGGCACCCGCCAGTGCTCGGCGTTCGGGATCATGTCGCACATGTAGAAGTAGTACGGCAGGATCCCGGCTTCGCCCTGCATGCCGAAGCACAGGTCGAGCAGGTCCGCGGTGGTGGCGTTCACGCCGCGCATCAGCACGCCCTGGTTGCGCACGTCGCGCACGCCGACCTCGAGCAGCATCCGGGCCGCCCGGGCGACCAGCGGGGTCAGCGAGTTCACGTGGTTGACGTGGGTGTGCACGGCGAGGTTGACACCTCGGCGCGAGGCGGTGATCGCGACCCGGTTCAGCCCCTCCACCACGTCGCCCTGCAGCCAGTGCTGCGGCAGGCCCATCAGGGCCTTGGTCGCCAGCCGGATGTCGCGCACGGTGGGCACCGAGAGCAGACCCATGAGGTACGCCTCCAGCTGCTTCCACGGCACATTTGCCACATCGCCGCCGGAGACGACCACGTCGCGTACCCCCGGGTGGGTCTTGAGGTAGTCGAGGTGTCCGGTGTAGCGGTCGGCCGGCTTGAGGGACAGCCTGAGCTTGTCGACCGTGGGGGTGCTGTTGCCGACGAGATCCATCCGGGTGCAGTGTCCGCAGTACTGCGGGCAGGTGGCGAGCAGCTCGGCGAGGACCTTGGTGGGGTAGCGGTGGGTGAGCCCCTCGGCGACCCACATGTCGTGCTCGTGCAGCGAGTCGCGGGTGGCGTGCGGGTGCGACGGCCAGTCGAGGTGCCGGTCGGTGGCGACCGGGAGCATGTAGCGGCGGATCGGATCGGCGTAGAACGAGTCGGTGTCGGGCACCGCAGATGGCACCATGGTGTTGAGCATCTGCGGGGTGACCAGCATCGACATGGTCGCGAGGCGCCGCTGGTCGGTCTCGAGATCGGTGTAGAACCGGTCGTCGACCAGGTCGCCGAGCACGGCGCGCAGCTGCTTGACGTTCTTGACGCACTGGACCCGCTGCCACTGCGCCGACTCCCACTGTCGGGCGGTGACGTCACGCCAGCCGGGGAACCTCGTCCAGTCCGGCTCGGCCAGCGGCCGACGCTGGTATTCATAGGGCTGACCAGGCTGGGTCACAGCGCCTCCCCGATGCCGATGCCGATGCCGATGCGTTGCGATGCCGATGTCATGCCGATGCCATGCCGTTGTGATGCTGACGGGTGCGGCGACCCGCCCATCTTACCGGATATTTTCCGGCCTTGTAACCAAGAGCCCGTAGGATTTACTGTCAAACAATCAAATGGGTCACTGATTTAAAGGCGGTGGGATGGGCTCGTCGGTGGGTCTGGAGCGGGTACTGGAGCCGGCCGGGGTGCTGCCCCAGGCGGCTTGGCGGCTCGACGCGCGCCCGGCGATCGCCGCCGACGAGGTCCGAATCCGGGTGGAGCGGCTCAACCTCGACGCGGCGAGCTTCCGGCAGCTGGCCGAGAAGCACGGCGGGGACGGCGCGGCGGTCCGGGCCGAGGTTCTGGCGATCATCGACGAGCGCGGCAAGATGCACAATCCGGTCACCGGCTCGGGCGGCATGCTGATCGGCGTGGTCGACGAGGTCGGCCCGCAGTCGCCGCTGGGGGTCCGGGCCGGCGACCGGGTCGCCACCCTGGTGTCGCTCACCCTCACCCCGCTGACGATCACCGACGGCCTGGGCCGCTGGGACGGGCTCGGCGAGCAGGTGCCGGCCGAGGGCACCGCGATCCTGTTCGCCCGCTCGGTGGTCGGGGTGCTCCCCGCCGACCTGCCCGCGGAGCTGGCCCTGGCCGTCTACGACGTGTGCGGTGCACCGGCATTGACCGACCGGGTGGTGCGGGCGCAGCAGGATCCGACGGTGGCGGTGCTCGGCGGTGCGGGCAAGAGCGGTTCCCTCGCGCTCGCGGCCGCCCGGCTGGCCGGTGCCCGTACGGTCGGGGTGGTGGTGAGCGACGCCGAGCGTGTCTCGCTGCAGGCGGCCGGTCTGGCCGACGAGGTCGAGGTGGCCGACGCGCGCAACCCGGTCGAGGTGGCTGCCGCCGTCACCCGGGCGCTGGGTGGCCCGGCGACGGTGACCGTGGTCTGCGTGGACGTGCCCGGCTGCGAGCACGGCGCGATCCTGTGCACCGCGCACGGCGGCACGGTGATCTTCTTTTCGATGGCGACCAGCTTCTCGGCCGCGGCGCTCGGCGCGGAGGGCCTGGCGGCGGACGTGACGATGCTCATCGGCAACGGCTTCGTGCCCGGTCACGCCGCGTTCGCGGTCGATCTGCTGCGCCGGGTGCCCGCGGTACGGGCACTCTTCACCGCTCGCCTCGCGAGACACTGACCCGCATGAGAGAACACCCCTCGGTTCGCTACACCAACGGCCGCTTCTATTCCGCCGCCGAGCCGCGGGCCACCGCGATGGTGGTGCGCGACGGCACGGTCGGGTGGCTCGGGGCGACCGCCGACGCGCCGGCCGCCGAGCAGACCGTCGACCTCGGCGGTGCGCTGGTCACCCCGGCGTTCGTCGACGCGCACCTGCACACCACCGACACCGGCCTGGCGTTCGACGGGCTCGACCTGTCCGGCATCGGGTCGGCCGCCGAGCTGCTGACCGCGGTCGCCGCGTTCGCCGCGACCCGGCCGGCCGACGCGCTGGTGCACGGGCACGGCTGGGACGAGTCGACCTGGGCGGAGCAGACGCCGCCGTCGTCGGCGGAACTCGGGCGGGCCGCCGCCGGCCGGCGGGTCTATCTGTCGCAGGCTTCGGTGCATTCGGCGCTGGTCTCCGACGCCCTGCTGGGTGCGGCGGCGGGCGTCGCCGGGTACGCCGCCTCCGGCTGGGTGCGGGAGCAGGCCCACCATGCCGTACGCGCCGTCGCGCTGGGCGCCCTGACGCCGGAGCAACGGACCGCGGCGCAACGGACCGCCCTGACCCGGGCCTCGTCGATGGGCATCGCCGCGGTGCACGAGTGTGCCGGCCCGGGCACGTCCAGCGAGGCCGACTTCGCGTCGGTGCTGGCGCTCTCCGGGCACGGCCTGCCCGAGGTGTTCGGCTACTGGGGTGAGCTCGGCGGCGCCGAGAAGGCCCGCGACCTGGGCGCCATCGGCGCGGCCGGCGACCTGTACGCGGACGGTGCGTTGGGCTCTCGCACGGCGGCGGTGCGCGAGCCGTACCGGGACGGCGACGGCGGCCACGGCGAAGCGTTCGTGACCGCCGAGCAGGCGGCCGAGCACCTGCTGGACTGCATCCGGGTGGGCGTGCAGGGCGGTTTCCACGCGATCGGCGACGCCGCGATCGAGACCGTGCTCGAGGGTTTCGCGATCGCCGCGAAGACGGTCGGGGTGGACCGGCTGCGCGCCGGGCGGCACCGGATCGAGCACGTCGAGCTGATCGACAAGCCGATGATCGCCCGGATGGTGGAGTTCGGGGTGATCGCCTCGGTGCAGCCGGTCTTCGACGCGCTGTGGGGCGGCCCGGCCCGGATGTACGCGCAGCGGCTCGGCGCCGAGCGGGCGCTCGCGTCGAACCCGATCGGCGCGATGTACGCCACCGGCGTGCGGCTGGCGTTCGGCTCGGACTCGCCGGTGACCGCCTTGAACCCGTGGTCGCTGGTGGTGGCCGCGGCCGCGCCGCGCAACCCGGTGCACCGGATGAGCGTGCGGGCGGCGTTCGCCGCGTCCACCCGGGGCGGCTGGCGGGCGGCCGGGGTGGACTCCGCCGGGGTGCTGGCGCCCGGGGCGTCGGCGACGTTCGCGGTGTGGGACACCCCGGGCGGGGTGCAGGGCGGGTTGCCGGTGCTGCTGCCCGACGTCGACGGCGCGGTGCCGGCCCGGCCGGTGTGCCGGCGCACGGTCCGGCACGGTGAAACGATCTTCGAGGAGTAGAGGGGCGGGACGGTGACCGGGAAGCTGGGGTTGGACCCGCGGGTGGTCGGCAGGGCGCGGCAGCTCGCCGCGCGGGCCGGGCAACCCGTCGTGGATCTCGCGCGGTCGCACACCACCGTGTCGGTGGAGCGGGCGGTGCTTCGCCTGGCCGGGGTGCAGGGCGCTGACGCCGACGGCATCCCGTGGGTGAACCGGCTGGTCGACGCGGTCCGCGCCGACGTGGGCCTCGGGCACGGCGTCGCGCTGCCGGTGCACCACGCGATGCGCAGCACCGGGGTGGACGACGTCACGGTGCTCGCGCAGAAGGCTGCGGCCGGCGCCGTCCACTTCGGCCTGCCCGAGCGGCCGGCCGACGTGACCGCGGCGCGGCGGGCGGCGAAGCGGGCGGCCACGGCCGGCCTGAAGATCGTCGACCGGCGGCGCGCCGAGCGGGACCGGCTGATCCGGCGCCTGGGCGACCCGCCGCGGCGCCCGTGGATCTACTTGATCGTGGCGACCGGCGACATCTTCGAGGACATCCCGCAGGCGCAGGCCGCGGCCCGGGCCGGCGCCGACGTGATCGCGGTGATCCGCTCCACCGGGCAGTCGCTGCTCGACTATGTGCCCGAGGGGGCCACCCGGGAGGGCTTCGCCGGCACGTACGCGACGCAGGAGAACTTCCGGCTCATGCGGGCCGCGCTCGACGAGACGTCCAGGGAGCTGGGCCGCTACGTGCGGCTCACCAACTACGCGTCCGGGCTGTGCATGCCGGAGATCGCCGCGCTGGCCGGTCTGGAACGGCTCGACATGATGCTGAACGACTCGATGTACGGCATCCTGTTCCGCGACATCAACCCGATCCGCACCTTCATCGAACAGCGGTTCAGCCGGCAGGTGCACGCCCGCGCCGGGATCATCATCAACACCGGCGAGGACAACTACCTGACCACCGCGGACGCCGTCGAGGCGGCGCACACGGTGACCGTGTCGCAGCTGCTCAACGAGTACTTCGCGCACGAGGCCGGGCTCACCGACGACCAGCTCGGGCTGGGCCACGCGTTCGAGATCAACCCGGACCTGCCCGAGTCGTTCCGGCTCGAGCTGGCACACGCGCTGCTGGCCCGCGAGCTGTTCCCGGACGCGCCGCTGAAGTGGATGCCGCCGACGAAACACATGACCGGCGACGTGTTCCGCGGCAACCTGCTGGACGGCTTCTTCAACCTGGCGGGCGCGCTGACCGGCCAGAGCATCCTGCTGGTCGGCATGATGACCGAGGCGGTC
>DASWMR010000549.1:0-2776 GCA_036399635.1 Actinoplanes sp.
GCCCTCGGGAAACGCAGGGTCCTCGGTCGCCGCGGACGCATACGTCGCGGATCTGCACATCCACTCGCGGTACTCCCGAGCCTGTAGCCGCGATCTGACGCTACCGACTCTCGCCTGGTGGGCGCGGCGCAAGGGGATCGCCCTGCTGGGCACCGGCGACTTCACCCACCCGGCCTGGTTCGATCATCTCAGGGAGGGCCTGGTCGACGACGCGCCGGGGCTCTTCCGGCTGGCCGACGAGACCGAGGTCAGCAAGCGGCTGCCCGGTTCCCTGCAGTCCAGCCGGCCGGCACGGTTCATGCTCAGCGTCGAGATCTCCACGATCTACAAGCGAGACGACCGTACGCGCAAGGTGCACCATCTGGTCTACGTGCCGGATTTCGCGGCCGCGGCCCGGTTCAACACCGCGCTCGGCCGCATCGGCAACCTGACCGCGGACGGGCGGCCCATTCTCGGCCTGGACTCGCGGGACCTGTTGGAGATCACCCTCGAGGCTGGCGGCTATCTGATCCCGGCGCACATCTGGACGCCGTGGTTCTCCGCGCTCGGCTCGAAGTCCGGCTTCGACGCGATCGCCGACTGCTACGCCGACCTGGCCGACCATGTCACCGCGGTGGAGACCGGGCTGTCCTCCGACCCGGCGATGAACTGGCGGGTTTCCAGCCTCGACCGGTACCGCCTGGTGTCGAACTCGGACGCGCACTCGCCGGCCGCGCTGGCCCGCGAGGCGACCCTCTTCACCGGCGAGCCGGACTACTTCGCGGTACGCGACGGCCGCGGCCTGGCCGGCACCCTGGAGTTCTTCCCCGAGGAGGGCAAGTACCACGCGGACGGGCACCGGGCCTGCGGCGTGAACTGGGAACCGGCGCGTACCCGGGAACACGGCGGCCGCTGCCCGGAGTGCGGCAAGCCGTTGACCGTCGGCGTGTTGAGCCGGGTGGCGGATCTGGCCGACCGGCCGGCCGATTTCCGGCGTGACGGCCACGTCGAGCACCTGATCCAGCTGCACGAGATCCTCGGCGAGATCAACGGGGTGGGCCCGAAGTCGAAGACGGTCGAGGTCCAGCTGCACCATCTGGTCGCCACGCTGGGTTCCGAATTGGACATTCTCCGGAAGCTTCCGCTGGACGCCATCGGGCAGGCCGGCGGCGAGACGCTGCGGGAGGCGATCTGCCGACTGCGGCGGGGCGAGGTGCGGCGGGTGCCGGGCTACGACGGCGAGTATGGGGTGATCACCCTGTTCGAGCCAGGCGAGCTGCGGAACCGGGCCAATGCACCGCAGGCGGAGACGCTCTTCGACGTACCGCAGCCCGACGTGCCGCAGCAGCGCCGGCCCGAGCCCGCCGCCACAAAGCCCAGGCCGCCTAAATCGGTGAAAGAGCCGAAAAAGGCGCCACCGCTGACCTCCCCGCCGAGTCCGCATGAGCCGTTCGAGCCGATGCTGGCCGGGATGGAGGAGGTCGGCACCGGCCTGCTGGACCGCCTCGACGCGATGCAGCGGGTGGCCGCCTCGGCGCCCGGCGGGCCGCTGCTGATCGTGGCCGGGCCGGGCACCGGCAAGACCCGCACGCTCACCCACCGGATCGCCTACCTCTGCGCCGAGCTCGGCGTCTTCCCGCATCGCTGCCTGGCCATCACCTTCACCCGCCGGGCCGCCGGCGAGCTGCGAGAACGCCTCGATTCGCTGCTCGGTGACGTCGGCGAGGACATCACTGTTGGCACGTTTCATTCGGTCGGCCTCACCATCCTCAAGGACAACGCGAAGGCCGCCGGGCTGGGCTCGAAATGGCGCATCGCCGACGAGGGCGAACGCGCCGAAGCGCGGGAACAGGCCGGGAGCGACGACCAGGCGTACGCGAAATTGCTGCGCCAACAGGATCTGGTCGACCTCGACGAGCTGATCACGGTGCCCGTTGCCCTGCTGCGGGACGACCCGGCCCTGGTCGAGAAGTACCGGCGCCGCTGGCAATGGATCTTCGTGGACGAGTACCAGGACGTCGACGACGCGCAGTACGAGTTGCTGCGCCTGCTGAGCCCGGCGGACGGCAACCTGTGCGCGATCGGCGACCCGGATCAGGCGATCTATTCGTTCCGGGGCGCCGACGTGAAGTACTTCCTGCGCTTCAACCAGGACTTCGTCGACGCCCGGCTGGTCCGGTTGACCCGCAACTACCGCTCGTCCGCGCCGATCCTGGCCGCCGCGGTGCAGGCCATCGCGCCCTCCACCCTGGTGCAGGGCCGCCGGCTGGACCCGGCCCGGCTCGACCCGGAGGCGCCGCTGGTGGGCCGCTATCCGGCGGCCAGCGTCGCGGACGAGGCCGATTTCGTGCTCCGCACGGTGGACGACCTGGTCGGCGGCCTCTCGCACCGTTCGCTGGACTCGGGCCGGGTCGACTCCCGCTCGGCCGTCGCCGGCAACGTGTCGTTCTCGGACATCGCGGTGCTGTACCGCACCGACGCGCAGTCCGCGGCGATCGTCGAGGCGCTCTCCCGGGCCGGCGTCCCGGTGCAGAAGCGCTCGCACAACCGGCTGCGGGACCGGGCCGGGGTGCAGGTGATCGCGCAGGAGCTGCGGCACGCCGGCGGTCTCGGTGGTTCGCTCGCGGCGCGCGTCAAGCTCACCGCCCAGGTGCTGGCCCAGCGCTACGCCGCGCCGACCCTGGACGCCGAGCAACTGGCCCCCGAGGACGTCTGGACGGCCGCCGACCTGCTCATGCCCCTGGCCCACCGGATCGGCGAGGACCTGAACCGCTTCCTCCAGGAGATCGCCACCGGC
>DASWMR010000550.1:0-2444 GCA_036399635.1 Actinoplanes sp.
TTCCCCGGCGGCACTGTCGACTTCGGCGAGACCCTCGCCGCCGCCGTGGTGCGCGAGCTGCGCGAGGAGTACGGCATGACGGTCGAGGTCAGCGCGGCGCTCGGGGTGGCCGACCACATCCTGCCGGCCGAGCAGCAGCACTGGGTGTCCGCCTCGTTCACCGCCGAGCACGTCGGCGGGGAACCGGTCATCCGGGAGCCGGCGAAGTGCACCGAGATCGGTTGGTTCGACCTCGGTGCCCTTCCGGCGGAGTTGTCCGAAGCGAGCAGACAGACCCTGGGCGCCTACCGAGAGCAGGCTCAAACGCCGAGCGGCTGCGCCGACGAGCGTACCGGGGCCGGCAGTTCACCGGAGGCACCCAGATAGTCGTGGATCGCCGCCGCCGCGGAGCGGCCCTCGGCGATCGCCCAGACGACCAGCGACGCGCCGCGGTGCATGTCGCCGGCGACGAACACCCCTTCCGCGGAGGTCTGCCAGGTGGCGTCCGCGTCCAGCACGCCCCGCCGGTTGCGGGTGATGCCGAACTGCTCCAGCAGCGGCTGCTGCTCGGTGCCCTCGAAACCGATCGCCAGCAGCACCAGGTCGGCGGGCAGGTCGCGCTCGGAGCCGGGGGTCACGGTCACCGTGCGCACGCCGTCGACCCGCTTCACCTCGACCTCGGCGACCCGAACCGCCTTGACGTTGCCGTTGCCGTCGTCGACGAACTCCTGCACGGCGACGCCGAAGACGCGCTCGCCGCCCTCCTCGTGCGCCGGGTAGTTGCGCAGGATGATCGGCCAGGTGGGCCACGGGTGCAGCTCACCGACCCGGGTCTCGGGGGGAAGCGGGTACTGGTCGAGCTGGATGACGCCGGCCGCGCCTTGGCGGTGCGCGACGCCGAGGCAGTCGGCGCCGGTGTCACCGCCACCGATGATCACGACGTGTTTGCCGGCCGCGTCGATCGGGGTGCTGTCCTGCAGGCCGGCCACCACCCGGTTGGCCGGGACCAGGTGCTCCATCGCCAGGTGCACGCCGTTGAGGTGGCGCCCCGGTGTCTCCGGGGTGTCCCGGCCGGCCAGCGCGCCCGCGGTGAGCAGCACCGCGTCGAAGCGTTCGCGCAGGTCGTCGGCGGTGATGTCGACGCCCACCTCGACCCCGGTGGAGAAGACGACGCCCTCGGCGGCCATCTGCGCGAGCCGGGCGTCCACCACGCTCTTCTCGATCTTGAAGTCGGGGATGCCGTAGCGCAGCAAACCGCCGATCCGGTCGTCGCGTTCGTAGACCGTCACCGCGTGCCCGGCCCGGGCCAGTTGCTGCGCCCCGGCCAGGCCGGCCGGGCCGGAGCCGACCACCGCGACCCGGCGACCGGACGCGGCGGGGGCCGGCTGCGGGCGGACGTAGCCCAGGTCGAATGCGTGGTTGGCGATCTCCACCTCGACCTGCTTGATGGTCACCGGGTCGTCGGCGATGCCGAGCACGCAGGCGGCCTCGCACGGCGCCGGGCACAGCCGCCCGGTGAACTCCGGGAAGTTGTTGGTGGCGTGCAGCGACTCGGCGGCGGCCTGCCAGGCCCCGGTGCGGACCAGGTCGTTCCAGTCCGGGATCCGGTTGCCCAGCGGGCAACCCTCGTGGCAGAACGGGATGCCGCAGTCCATGCACCGGGTGGCCTGGTCGCGGATGAGCTCCTCGCCGGCCGGCGGGTAGACCTCGCGCCAGTCCTGGATGCGTACCGGCACCGGTCGGCGCTTGGGCAGTTGCCGCTCGTAGCGGAGAAAACCGTTCGGATCAGGCACCCTTGACCCCCATGACCGCCTCGGCGACGTTACGACCGGCGGCTTCGGCGGTCCTGATCAGTTCCATCACGCGCTTGTAGTCGCGCGGCACCACCGCGGTGAACCGGTCCACCGCGGCGGGCCAGTCCTTCAGCAGCCGCTCGGCGACGGCCGACCCGGTCTCGGCGAAGTGCTTCTCGACGAGGGTCTGCAGCGATTCCTGCTCCGCCTCGGTGAGCGGGGTCAGCTCGACCAGCTCCGGGTTGACCTTCGACGGCGCCAGGTCGAGCACGAACGCGGTGCCGCCGCTCATGCCGGCGGCGAAGTTGCGCCCGGTCGGGCCGAGCACCACCACGGTGCCGCCGGTCATGTATTCGCAGCAGTGGTCGCCGACGCCCTCGACGACCGCCGCGCCGCCGGAGTTGCGCACCGCGAACCGCTCACCCACGCGGCCCCGCAGGAACAGCTCGCCGGCCGTGGCCCCGTACAGGATGGTGTTGCCGGCGATGATGTTCTCCTCGGCGACGAACGGCGCGTCCTCGGCCGGCCGCACGATCACCCGGCCGCCGGAGAGCCCCTTGGCGACGTAGTCATTGGCGTCGCCCTCCAGGCGCAGCGTCACACCACGGGGCAGGAACGCCCCGAAGGACTGACCAGCCGAACCGGTGAAGGTGAGGTCGATCAGCCCGTCCG
>DASWMR010000551.1:0-3587 GCA_036399635.1 Actinoplanes sp.
GACGGGGCCACCCGGGATGCGGCTATGATTGTCCGGCGCGCACAGCGGGGTATTTCCCTCGTGAAGCGGCATGGTGGTCGTAGCTCAGCTGGTAGAGCACCGGGTTGTGGTCCCGGGGGTCGCGGGTTCAAGTCCCGTCGGTCACCCCATAACGGTTGAAAGCCCAGTCGCAGATGCGGCTGGGCTTTCGTCAACTTCCGGCTCGCATGCCGTCGGCGTGATGTCCGTTCACTCGGCCATTGGAAGCCGGAGCGTCGCGAGGCTCGCTCGCTGAGGTCGGTGAAGCCGGTCGCGCGCCAGGGCGCGTCCAGGTGCCCGGTGGCTGCCGACTCGACGGCGTCGCTGACTCGATGATGGCCGATGTTATCGGGAGGCCGGCGTCAGCCGCCGGACATGGAGGCTCCTACGCCGTTGCCGGTGTTCAGGAAGACGGTGCTGGGTAGGCCGCCGTCGGCTGGGCGGGGGGCCTCCGCCGTTGCCGGGTTGGTGGTGCGGAACTTCGCCGCCGACCAACCGGCCTCCTGCCAGCTGTTGCGATTCTGCGACGCCTCGGCGGGCAGGGCGAACGCCGCGCCGTTGTCGACGGCCACGTTGTAGCGCAGTATGGCCGCCGGGTTTGTCAGAGCGAAGCCGGTGCCGTGGTTGCGGTAGGCGGTGTTGTTGCCGATCACGATCGCCGCTCCCACGCTGCCGCCGTCGTCGGTGAAGCCGTGGCCGCCGTTGTCCCAGGCGGCGTTGTGCCGCAGGCTGTGCGCGGCCGCAGCGCCGCCGTTCAGTACGAAGCCGTTTGCCCCGTTGCGGAAGGACCAGTTGTATTCCAAGGTCAGCGGACTGCGGAAGTCGCCCAGGTCGAAGCCGGCCGCGGCGTTGCCGAAGGCGCGGTTGCCGCGCAGCGTGTTGCCATCGCCGACGCCGAGCTGCACGCACAGCCCGCCCGCCTTGCCGTTGTTGTTGAAGAAGTCGCTGTCCAGCACCTGGTTCTGGGTGGTGCCGGCGTCGCGCAGCATCAGCCCGGCGCCGGCGTTGTCGTGCATCGACAGCCTGCGGAACACGTTGTCGTGGCAGGCCCGACAGACGTACGCGTGGCTCTTGGCGTTCTTGACCTCGAGGCCCTGGATCGTCCAGAAGGCGGCTTGCTGGGTGACGGCCCACTGGCCGGCCGGGATGCCGGCCGCGTCGATGATCGGGCGCTCGCCGCGATAGCCGGTCAGCACGATGCGCTTGGCCGCCGTGCCGCTGGTGCTGATGGTGAGCCCGGCGGTGGGTCGGTAGGTGCCGCCGCGCAGCGCGATCGTCTGGCCTGGCTGTACGGTGGCGACCGCTTTGGCCAGCGTCGCGTACGGCCGCGTGATGCTGCCGTCGTCGGAGTCCGAGCCGTTGGAGGAGACGTAGAGGTCGGCGCGCAGCACGCCCACTCCGCCGGCCGGCCGCGCGGTCGGTGTTGCGCTCGCCGTCGACGACGGCGCCCGGGTGCGGATCACCACGCCCGGCGCCGACGGGCGGACCGCGGCGGGTGGGGCGATTGCGGCATTCGGGCCGGTCCAGGGGGTCTGGTACGCGGTGTACGCGAGGCCGCCCCCGACCGCGATCACCGCCGCCGCCGAGGTGGCCGCGAGTGCCTTGTGGTGCACGAACGCCGGTAGCAGCGACGTGCTCGCGGCGTGCGCCGGCAGGGCCGCCGTGCTCAACCCGCTGGCCAGCCCGTGCGCCAGGCCGACCGGTATCGGCAGCGCCGCCATGCCCAGCAACAGCTCCTCGGGTGCGACCAGGCCATCCTGGCGCAGCGCGCACTGGGGGCAGTCCCGGACGTGCCGGACGAGCCGCTTTCGCCACAGCGGGTCGGCGGCCCCGTCCCACCGGCGCAGCATGACACTCAACTCGGCGCAGCGGGGTTTGGCGCGTAACGCCCGGACGACACCGCGGGCGGCGTCCAGCTGGGCTTTCATCCGTTGCACCCGAACCGCGGCGTGTTTGGGCCGCACATCGAGCGCGGCGGCCAACTCGGCGCGGGTCAGCTCGCCGGCCGCCTCCTGCCACCAGAGGCCGAGCAGCCGGCGATCAGTGTCGTCCAGCCAGCGGGCCGCCTCGACGAGTTCCTGCCGCTGGTCGGCCACGACCAGCTCGGCCGCGGTCCGGTCGGCGAAGTCGCCCACCGGCACCTCCACCAGCTCGGGCAGCCGACGCTTGCGGGCCATCTGGCAGGCGCGGATGTGCAGCTGGATCTGCCGGTACGCGATGGAGACCAACCAGGAGCGGAACCGGTCCGGCTCGCGCAGCGTGGGGAGGCCGCGCAGGGCCCGCAGCATGGTTTCCTGCACCAGGTCGTCGACGTCGGGGTGCCCGTCGAGCGCCCGGCCGATGATGTTGTAGATCAGCGGGAGGTGGCTGGAGAGGAGCTCGTCGCGGGCGCCTTCGTCGCCGGCCTGGGCGTTTCGGACGAGGTTGCCGACATCCGGCGCGAGCTGACTCTGTGTCACTGAGTGCTCCCTCTCGCGTAACGGCTCGGCCGCGCCGGCGTCCGCTCCCGGCTGTTTCCAAGCACCCTGATGTTGACCGGTGTCCCGTCGCCCAGTCATGCCCGAGGGAGGGGCATGACCTGCTAAAACGCGGGCCCGTCAAAAGCTTCGCCGTATCGTGACATAGCCACTGCGGGGTGTAAAGCGGGGTTCCCAAATCGAATCGTAGCGCTTTTCGTTGTCGATCCACCGATGCCGCATCTACGAGTATTTCGCCTTGTCCCGGAGGCGAAGTGACTTAACGTGTTTACTTGGGAGCGCTCCCACGACCTGGCGGGACGCTCCCGGAATGTGAGAGGACAACTCCGTGCCGGACCGCGCCGCCGGCCGGCCCTTCCTTGCGCCGGCGCAGGTCCATTGCGGATCAGGGTTGCTGGGGCACCATCCAGTCGAGCACCGGAGTGGCCTGTAGGGTCACCAGCACACACATGAAGAGCAGCAACACCAGGCTCCAGCCGACCACCCGGCGGAAGAGGTCGCCCTCCCGGCCGGCCATGCCGACCGCGGACGCGGCGATCGCCAGGTTCTGCGGGCTGATCATCTTGCCGAGGACGCCACCGGACGAGTTGGCGGCCGCCAACAACAGCGGATCCAGGCCCGCCTTGGCCGCGGTCTGCACCTGCAGCGCGCCGAACAGCGCGTTGGCCGAGGTGTCCGAGCCGGTCACGGCCACGCCGATCCAGCCGAGGATGGCGGAGAAGAAGACGAACAGACCGCCGGCGGCGGCGAAGAACGCACCCAGGGTGTTGGTCTGGCCGGACTGATTCAGCACGTACGCCAGGGCGAGTACCGCCATCACTGTCACGATCGCGTGGCGCAGCTCGGCGTACGTGCCGGCGTACGCCTTGAGCGCCCGCCGTGGCCCGACCCGCAGCACGATCGCGGTGAGGATGCCGGCCAGGATCATCAGCGTGCCGGCCGCGGGCAGCCAGCCCAGGGTGAAGGTGGTCGAGGCCAGCGGTTTGCCGTTCGTGCCCAGCACGTCCAGCCCTGGCCAGGCGAACGCGACAGTCCACGGCTCCTCGGCCAGCGCCGCCTTGACCGGCCCGATGTTCGCGAGCGAGAAGATGG
>DASWMR010000552.1:0-3193 GCA_036399635.1 Actinoplanes sp.
CGAGCCGCCCGGCGACGCGCGCAGCGAACTGTGGTTCTTCTACCACCTGGGCCGGCGGATCCGGGAGCGGTTGGCCGGCTCGACGCTGCCCCGCGACCAGGGCATCCGCAACCTGGCCTGGGACTATCCGCTGCACGGGGAGCGCGGTGACGAGCCGAGCGGCGAGGACGTGCTCAAGGAGATCAACGGCTACGAGATCGCCACCGGCCGGCTGCTGAGCAACTTCACCGAGATGTTGCCGGACGGCTCCACCTCAGGCGGCTGCTGGATCTACTGCGGGGTGTTCGCCGACGGGGTCAACCAGGCGGCCCGCCGCAAGCCCGGCTCCGAGCAGAGCTGGGTGGCGCCCGAGTGGGGCTGGGCCTGGCCGGCCAACCGGCGCACGCTCTACAACCGCGCCTCCGCCGACCCCGAGGGCAACCCGTGGTCGGAACGGAAGAAGTACGTCTGGTGGGACGCCGACGCCGGCGAGTGGACCGGCCACGACGTGCCCGACTTCGAGAAGAAGAAGCCGCCGTCGTACCGGCCCCCGGAGGGCGCCTCCGGCGTCGAGGCGATCTCCGGCAACGACGCGTTCATCATGCAGGGCGACGGCAAGGGCTGGCTGTACGCGCCGAGCGGGCTCATCGACGGTCCGATGCCGACCCACTACGAGCCGGTCGAGTCGATCGTGCGCAACCCGCTCTACGGCCAGCAGGCCAATCCGTCGCGCAAGGTCTACGACCGGGCGGACAACCCGGTGAACCCCAGCGCGCCGCACGCCGAGGCCGCCGTCTTCCCGTACGTCTTCAGCACCAGCCGCCTCACCGAGCACCACACGGCCGGCGGCATGAGCCGGCAGTTGGCGTACCTCTCGGAACTGCAGCCGGCGATGTTCGTCGAGGTCTCCCCGCAGCTGGCGGTGGAACGCGGCCTGGAACATCTCGGGTGGGCGCACGTGATCACCGCGCGCGCCGCGATCGAGGCGCGGGTGCTGGTCACCGAGCGGTTGCGCCCGCTGCGCATCGACGGGCGGATCGTGCACCAGATCTGGCTGCCCTATCACTGGGGGAGCGAGGGCCTGGTCACCGGTGACTCGACGAACGACCTGATCGGCATCGTGCTCGACCCGAACGTGCTCATCCAGGAAAGCAAGGTCGGCACCTGCGACATCCAGCCCGGCCGTCGCCCGGTGGGTGCCGACCTGGTGGCGTACGTTCACCAGTATCGCCGCCGAGCCGGCCTGATCATTGAGGACACCGACCGTGGATAGCAATAGCTTCTTCGGGCCGATCGATCCGGCGTCCGACGCGGGATACGTGGACGCCCCGCCGCGCAAGGGCTTCTTCACCGACACCTCGGTCTGCATCGGCTGCAAGGCGTGCGAGGTGGCGTGCAAGGAGTGGAATCTAGTCCCGGACGACGGGTTCAACCTGCTCGGCCAGTCCTACGACAACACCGGTGGGCTGTCGGCTAACTCGTGGCGGCACGTCGCGTTCATCGAGCAGCCGGCTGTCCCTCAGCCGGCTCTCCCTGATGTGCTGGGCGAACCGGGGCCACAGTTCCTCGGCATGCCGGGCAAAGACCTTCCCGGCCGTACGCTCGACGCGCCGCGCACCGATTTCCGCTGGCTGATGATGTCGAACGTCTGCAAGCACTGCACGCACGCGGCCTGCCTCGACGTCTGCCCGACCGGGTCGCTGTTCCGCAGCGAGTTCGGCACCGTCGTGGTGCAGGAGGACATCTGCAACGGTTGCGGCTACTGCATTCCGGCCTGCCCGTACGGCGTGATCGATCGCCGTGAGGAGGACGGCCGGGCGTGGAAGTGCACGCTCTGTTACGACCGCATCGGCGACGGCCTCACCCCGGCCTGCGCGAAGGCCTGCCCGACCGAGTCGATCCAGTTCGGTGACCTCGACGAGCTGCGCGACCGCGCCGACGCCCGGCTGGCCGCGCTGCACGAGCAGGGGGTCGGCGAGGCCCGGCTGTACGGCAACGACCCCAACGACGGCGTGGGCGGGGACGGCGCCTTCTTCCTGCTGCTCGACGAGCCCGAGGTGTACGGCCTGCCGCCCGACCCGGTGGTGACCACCAAGGACCTGCCGGCGATGTGGCGGCGGGCCGGGTGGGCGGCGCTCACCATGGCCGCATCGGTCGTCGTCGCGTTCGCCGGGCGGCGGCGATGAGCCCGCGCGGCGGGGACCGGCCGATGGTTCCCAGCGCCGATTTCCGCTCCTACTACGGCCGGCCCGTGGTGCGGGCCGCGCCGTGGAAGCACGACGTCGCGGCGTACCTGTTCACCGGCGGTCTCGCGGCCGGGTCAGCGCTGCTCGCGGCGGGTGGGCAGGCCACCGGGCGGGTGCGGATGCGGCGGGCGGGGCGGCTGACCGCGCTCGGCGCGCTCGGCGCCAGCACCTACTTCCTGATCAACGACCTGGGTCGCAAGGACCGCTTCCACCACATGCTGCGGGTGGTCAAGCCGACGTCGCCGATGTCGATGGGCACGTGGGTGCTGTCCGCGTTCGGTGCGGCGGCGGGGGCGGCTGCGGTCGCGGAGGCGGCGCCGCTGCTGCCGGAGCGGGGGGTGGCGGGGCTGGTGCGGCGGGTGCTGCCGGCGGTGGGGGCGGCCGGCGGGTACGGTGCGGCTGCGCTTGCGCCGGCGTTGGCTACGTACACGGCGGTGCTGCTCGCCGACACGGCCACGCCTAGCTGGCACGCGGCGTACCGGGAATTGCCGTTCGTGTTCGCGGGTAGCGCGTTGGCCAGTGGTGCGGGGGTCGGGCTGATCGCGGCGCCGGGGTCACCGGCGGTGCGGATGGCGGTGCTCGGCGGGGCGCTCGAGCTGGCCGGCGCGCATCGGATTGAGTCTACTAAGGGGCTGCTCAGCGAGCCGTACATGACTGGCAAGGCGGGGCGGCTACTCCGGGGCGGTCGGGCGCTGACTGCGGCGGGGATCGTGGGGGCGGTGCTCGGGCGGCGTAGTCGGGTGGTGTCTGCGTTGTCGGGGGTTTCGCTGTTGGCGGCTTCGGCGCTTACCCGGTTCGGGATTTTCGAAGGTGGGATGGCTTCGGCTCGCGATCCTCGGTACACGGTTGTTCCTCAGCGGGAGCGGCTTGGGGATTCATAGACCATCCTGTTGCGCTTGGACGATTGGCGGCCGGGGTGGCCCGAGCGGCGGTAAAGCGTCTATGCCGATCGGGGTCACCCCGGCCCC
>DASWMR010000553.1:0-3729 GCA_036399635.1 Actinoplanes sp.
GCTCGGCTGGCGGGACGTGCCGGTGGTCGCCGGCGGGCTCGGCCAGACCGCCGAGGAGGCCCGCCCGGCGATCAAGCAGCTGTTCCTGGGCGCGCACCGGCTGACCGACTCGGCGGCGGGGCGGGCCAACGAGCCCCTGCGCGGCATCGAGCTGGACCGGGTGGCGTTCACCATCCGCAAGCAGGCCGAGCGGGAGACGTCGCAGCGCGGCATCTACGCCTATTTCCCGTCGCTGTCCTCGCGCACCATCACCTACAAGGGCATGCTCACCCCCGACCAGCTGCCCACGTTCTTCCCGGACCTGACCGACGAGCGGGTGGCGAGCGCGATCGCGCTGGTGCACTCCCGGTTCTCCACGAACACGTTCCCGTCCTGGCCGCTGGCCCACCCGTACCGGTTCATCGCGCACAACGGCGAGATCAACACGATCCGCGGCAACAAGAACTGGATGGCCGCCCGGGAGGCGCTGCTGGAGTCCAAGGTGCTGCCCGGCAGCATCCGGCGGCTCTTCCCGATCAACACGCCGGAGGCGTCCGACTCGGCCAGCTTCGACGAGGTGCTGGAGCTGCTGCACCTGACCGGGCGCAGCCTGCCGCACGCGATGCTGATGATGATCCCGGAGGCGTGGGAGAACGACCCGGGGATGGAGCCGAAGCGGCGCGCGTTCTACCGCTTCCACTCCAGCCTGATGGAGCCGTGGGACGGCCCGGCCGCGGTCGCGTTCACCGACGGCACCATCATCGGCGCGGTGCTCGACCGCAACGGCCTGCGCCCGGGCCGCTGGTGGCACACCGAGGACGGCCTGGTCGTGCTGGGTTCCGAGGCGGGCGTGCTCGACCTCGACCCGGCCCGGGTGGTCGCCAAGGGGCGCCTGCAGCCGGGCAAGATGTTCCTGGTCGACACCGCGGCCGGCCGCATCGTGCACGACGACGAGAACAAGGAAGGCCTGGCGGCCGCCGAGCCGTACGACGAGTGGCTGCACGCCGGGCTGATCAACCTCGCCGACCTGCCGCCGCGCGAGCACGTGATCTACACGCACGACTCGGTCACCCGCCGCCAGCAGGTCTTCGGCTACTCCGAGGAGGAGCTCAAGATCCTGGTTGCGCCGATGGCACGGACCGGTGCGGAACCGCTCGGGTCGATGGGCACGGACACCCCGATCTCGCCGCTGTCCGCCCGCCCGCGGCTGCTGTTCGACTACTTCCACCAGCTGTTCGCGCAGGTCACCAATCCGCCACTGGATGCCATCCGGGAGGAGCTGGTCACCAGCCTGGGCACCACCATCGGCCCGGAGGGCAACCTGCTCGATCCCGGCCCGGCGTCCTGCCGGCAGATCGTGCTGCCCTACCCGATCATCGACAACGACGATCTGGCCAAGCTGCTCTCCATCGACGAGGACGGCGACCTGCCCGGTTTCAAGGCGGTCCGGGTCTCCGGGCTCTACCCGCTGCGCGACGGGGGCGCGGGCATCAAGGCCCGGCTCACCCAGATCTGCCGGCACGTGTCCGAGGCGATCGAGGACGGCGTGCGCATCCTGGTGCTCTCCGACCGTGACTCCAACGCCGACCTGGCGCCGATCCCGTCGCTGCTGCTCACCGCCGCGGTGCACCAGCACCTGGTGCGCGAGCAGACCCGCACCCAGGTGGCGCTGGTGGTCGAGTCCGGTGACTGCCGCGAGGTGCACCACGCCGCGGTGCTGATCGGCTACGGTGCGGCCGCGGTCAACCCGTACCTGGCCTTCGAGTCGGTGGACGATCTGATCGCCACCGGTCCGCTCGCCGGCATGGACTATCGGGCCGCGATCCGCAACTACGTCAAGGCGCTCGGCAAGGGCGTCCTGAAGATCATGTCCAAGATGGGCATCTCGACCGTGTCGTCGTACTGCGGCGCGCAGGTGTTCGAGGCGGTCGGCCTGGACAACAAGCTGATCCAGCGCTACTTCGCCGGCACCAGCGGGCGGATCGGCGGTGCCGGGCTCGGCGTCATCCACGCCGAGGTGAAGGCGCGGCACGAGAAGGCGTACCCGGCGAACCCGGCGGAGCGCTCGCACCGCCGCCTCGAGGTCGGCGGCGAGTACCAGTGGCGCCGCGAGGGCGAGGTGCACCTGTTCAACCCCGAGACGGTGTTCCTGCTGCAGCACGCCACCCGCTCCAAGCAGTACGACGTGTTCCGCAAGTACACCGCGAAGGTCGACGAGCTCGCCGCCGCGGCCGGGTCGCTGCGCGGGCTGTTCACGTTCCGCGACCGCACCCCGGTCCCGCTCGACGAGGTCGAGCCGGTCTCCGAGATCGTCAAGCGGTTCGCCACCGGTGCCATGTCCTACGGCTCCATCTCGGCCGAGTCGCACGAGACCCTCGCGATCGCGATGAACCGCCTCGGCGGCAAGTCGAACACCGGCGAGGGTGGCGAGGACGTCGAGCGCCTCTACGACCCGCAGCGCCGCTCCGCGGTCAAGCAGATCGCCTCCGGCCGCTTCGGGGTCACCAGCGAATACCTGGTCAACGCGGACGACCTGCAGATCAAGATGGCGCAGGGCGCGAAGCCCGGCGAGGGTGGCCAGCTGGCCGGCAACAAGGTGTGGCCGTGGATCGCCAAGACCCGGCACACCACCCCCGGCGTCGGCCTGATCTCGCCGCCGCCGCACCACGACATCTACTCGATCGAAGACCTGGCCCAGCTCGTGCACGACCTGAAGATGGTCAACCCGCGGTCGCGGGTGCACGTCAAGCTGGTCAGTGAGATCGGCGTCGGCACGGTCGCGGCAGGCGTCGCCAAGCTCAAGGCCGACGTGATCCTGATCTCAGGCCACGACGGCGGCACCGGCGCGTCCCCGCTGAACTCGCTCAAGCACGCCGGCTCGCCGTGGGAGCTGGGCCTGGCCGAGGCGCAACAGACGCTGCTGCTCAACAAGCTGCGCGACCGGGTCACCGTGCAGGTCGACGGCCAGCTCAAGACCGGCCGGGACGTGATCATCGCGGCGCTGCTCGGCGCCGAGGAGTTCGGCTTCGCCACCGCCCCGCTGATCGTCTCCGGCTGCATCATGATGCGGGTCTGCCACCTGGACACCTGCCCGGTCGGCATCGCCACCCAGAACCCGGTGCTGCGCGAGCGGTTCAACGGCAAGCCCGAGTTCGTCGAGAACTTCTTCCTGTTCCTCGCCGAGGAGGTCCGCGGCTACCTGGCCGAGCTGGGCTTCCGCAGCATCGACGAGGCGATCGGGCACGCCGAGGTGCTCAACGTGCGCCCGGCGGTCGACCACTGGAAGGCCAACGGCCTCGACCTCGCCCCGATCCTGTTCGTGCCCGAGCTGCCCGAGGGCGCCGCCCGGCGCGGCATCGTGGCACAGGACCACGGCCTGGACAAGGCGCTCGACAACAAGCTCATCGAGCTGGCCCAGCCGGCCTTCACCGGCTCCGAGGCGGTCCGCCACGAGCTGGCGGTCCGCAACGACCAGCGCAGCGTGGGCGCGATGCTGGGCGGCGAGGTGACCCGCCGCTTCGGCGGCGCCGGGCTGCCCGACGACACCATCACGTTCACCCTGCGCGGCACCGGCGGCCAGTCGTTCGGCGCGTTCCTGCCGCGCGGGGTCACCCTGCGGCTGATCGGCGACACCAACGACTACGTCGCCAAGGGCCTCTCCGGCGGCCGGGTGATCGTGCGGCCGGCCGAGGACGCGCCGTTCGTCGCCGAGGAGAACATCATCGCCGGCAACACCATCCTGTACGGGGC
>DASWMR010000554.1:0-12254 GCA_036399635.1 Actinoplanes sp.
GGTGCCCGGCACCCCGGAGGCCGTCGCCGACGGGGTGCGCACGCTGATGGAGCGCCCGGAGGAGGAACGCCGGGCGGCGGCTCGCACCCGCGCGGAACGGTTCGGATGGCCCCAGGCGGTGGACGGCTTCCTGCGCGCGCACGGATTGCCGCCCGAGGCGGCCACCGCGGGCCTGCCGGGTCGCCAGCGCCCGGACACCGTGCTGCGCCCGGCGGTCCCACGCCCAGCCGCACCGGACGACGCGGTATCCGCGCTCTGAGTCTGCCCCGCGCTCACGCCCGACAGCGAGAAGCGGCGGTGACCCATCGCCTGGCCGACGTGTGGAAACGGGACTTGGCGTTAATCCCGTATATTCCGCGTCTTGAAGTTTTTGATCTTGGAGTTATCCACAGAGTGAGCCCGGCCGGAGCGCGCCGATCGCGTTCGACATAAGGTTTGGGGCATGGCACGACCCGATGGCCGAGCGGCCGATCAGTTGCGACCCGTGACCCTCAGCCGGAAGTGGAGCATTCACCCTGAGGGGTCGGTGCTCGTCGAGTTCGGCGACACCCGTGTGCTCTGCACCGCCAGCGTCACCGAGGGGGTGCCGCGCTGGCGCAAGGGCTCCGGTCTCGGCTGGGTCACCGCGGAATACGCGATGCTCCCGCGGGCCACCAACACCCGCGGCGACCGGGAGAGCGTGAAGGGCCGGGTCGGCGGGCGGACGCAGGAGATCTCCCGGCTGATCGGGCGGAGCCTGCGCGCCTGCATCGACCTCAAGGCGCTCGGCGAGAATTCGATCGTGCTCGACTGCGACGTGCTGCAGGCCGACGGCGGCACCCGCACCGCGGCGATCACCGGGGCCTACGTGGCACTGCATGACGCGGTCAACTGGCTGGCTGAGCGCAAGTCGCTGGCCGGCCGGGTGGAGAAGGTCATGCACCGCTCGATCCAGGCGGTGAGCGTCGGGATCATCGAGGGCGAGCCGCGGCTCGACCTGATGTATCTGGAGGACGTCGCCGCCGAGGTCGACATGAACGTGGTCTGCACCGGCGACGGCGACTTCGTCGAGGTGCAGGGCACGGGGGAGAACGGCGTGTTCCGCCGCGACGAGATGGACGCGCTGCTCGACCTTGCGGTGCTCGGGTGCACCGAGCTGGCCGCCGCCCAGCAGAAGGCGCTCGCGTGATGGCTGCGCGGCTGCTGCTCGCCACGGCGAACGGGAAGAAGCTGGCCGAGCTTCAACGCATCCTCGACTCCTCGCTCGGCACCAACCAGGTCGAGCTGGCCGGGCTGGCCGACTTCGAGGGCTATCCGGACGTGCCCGAGACCGGGCTGACGTTCGGCGAGAACGCGCTCATCAAGGCGCGTGAGGGTGCGAAACGCACCGGGCTGCCCACGGTCGCCGACGACTCGGGGCTGGCGGTCGACGCGCTCAACGGCATGCCCGGGGTGTTCAGCGCGCGGTGGTCCGGCCGGCACGGCGACGACGACGCCAACCTCGACCTGCTGCTGGCCCAGCTCGGCGACGTGGGCGACGAGCAGCGCGGCGGGGCGTTCGTGTGCGCGGCGGCGCTGGTCCTGCCGAACGGGCGGGAGCACCTCGTCGAGGGCCGGCAGAGCGGCCGCATCCTGCGGCAGCGCCGGGGCGACGGCGGGTTCGGTTATGACCCGATCTTCCTGGGCGAGGGCCAGCAGCGGACCAACGCCGAGCTGAGCCCGGCCGAGAAGGACGCGATCAGTCACCGGGGCAAGGCGTTCCGCGAGCTGTCCAAGGTGATCGCCCGCGAGCTGGCGAGCTACCGCAAGTTCTGATCGCGCTGGCGCTTTCTCGCCAGCCGCAGCACCTTGACGATGAAGGCCGGCTTGAACAGCACGTCCGGCGGGGTCAGCAGATGCTGCACCTGGCCGAAGACGGTGTTCACCCCGGCGTCGATCTGCGAGGCGTAGGCGATCTGCCGGGCGTACCAGTTGCTGATCTTGATGCCGCGCGGCCGGGGGCCGGTGGTCTCCGGATAGGTGAAGTCACCGCCGACCGCGAACTGCCACGGCGTCGCGACGATCGCTGCCGTCGCCGTGTAGTAGTCGCGGGCCATCGCGTCGTCGGCCCGTCCCTCGTGCCGATCGAGCGTGCGGCCGAGCGCCGTCGCCTCGCGCGCCGCGCAGGTCATCCCCTGGCCGTAGATCGGGTTGAAACTGCAGATCGCGTCGCCCAGCGCGACGTAGCCGGCGGGCCGCCGCTCAAGCTTCTCGAACAGGCGCCGCCGGCTGGACGGGAACCGGTGCATCGTCACCTCGGTGAGCGGCTCGGCGCGGCCCAGCACGCCGGCCACCAGCGGGTCGGGCAGCGCCTTCGCGTGATTCTCGAAGGCGGCCGCGTCGGCCGGCGGCTCGCTCAGATGCCAGCCGCCCATCGAGACCAGCCAGCGGTCGCCCTCGATCGGCAGCACCAGGCCACTCATCTTTTCGTGCGGCGCCGCGGGCAGCGTGAAGGCGGCCTGCCAGCCGGGCAGGTCGTCGGGGTGGCGGCGGTAGATGCGGGTCGAATAGGACACTCCGATCTTGATCTCCACCAGCTCGGGGGCGGGGAGGCCGAGCGCGGCCAGCCACCGGTCGGCGCGGGCACCCCGACCGCTGCAGTCGACCACCAGGGCGGCGCTCAGCGTCTCGCCGGAGTCCAGCACCACGCCGGTCACGGTGCCGTCCGTGCCGGCCAGGGCGGAGACCGCGGTCTGGTCGCGGATCTGCACGCCGGGCAGCGCCGCGACCCGGCGGCGGAGCACCCACTCGAGCAGCGGGCGGCTCACCGACACCAGCTCCAGCCCGGTCGGCTCGGCGGGCCAGCGCCGGCCGTAACGGTAGGTCGCCAGGCCGGTGCCGGTGTCGAACCGGATGCCGCCGAGCGCGGTCAACTCGTCGTCGAAGCTCGGGAAGAGCGCGGTCAGCTCGTGCAGCCCGGAGACCAGCAGGATGTGCGGCTGGGCACTCTGTGGCACCCCGCGCCGGGCCGCGGCGCCGTCCGGCAGGGTGTCCCGGTCGAGCACCGTGACGGTGGCATAGCGGTCGCTCAGCACGCGGGCGGCGGCGAGACCGGCCATGCCCGCCCCGATCACTACGGCGGTCTTCTCCACAGTGGCTAGTTAAACAGAAGGCGGCTAGTTAAACAGAAGGCGGCTAGTTAAACAGACAGCGGTTAGTCAACTACGGTCAGAACAGTTCGCCGATGCTCGCCTCGATTTCCTGTCGCAGCGTGCGGCCGGCGACGACGTGCCGGGTCTGCTCCATTACCGGGGCGAGGAACACGTCGGGGCCGGGGCCGCCGGCGAACGGGGTGAGCGCGGCGATCGCTGCGCGGCCGGCGGGCGACGGCCGCAACGGGGCACGTAACTGCAGGCCGCGTACGGCGGCGAGCAGTTCCACCGCGAGCAGGCTGGTCAGGTTGTCCAGCACGGTGCGCAGCTTCTTGGTCGCGGCCCAGCCCATCGACACGTGGTCTTCCTGCATCCCACTGGTCGGCAGCGAGTCGACCGAGGCGGGGGCGGCGAGCCGGCGGTTCTCCGCAACGATGCCGGCCGCCGTGTACTGGGCGATCATCAGGCCGGAGTTGACGCCGGCATCCGGTGACAGGAACGGTGGCAGTTCCCGCGAGCGGGTCACGTCGAGCAGCCGGTCGACCCGGCGCTCGGCGATCGCGCCCACCTCGGCGGCGGCGATGGCGAGGAAGTCGGCGGCGAACGCGAGCGGCGCGCCGTGGAAGTTGCCGGTCGACTCGACCCGGCCGTCCGGCAGCACGACCGGATTGTCCACTACGGACACCAGCTCCCGGGCGGCGACCGAGCGGACGAACTCCAGGGTGTCCCGGGCGGCACCGGCCACCTGCGGCGCGCAGCGCATCGAGTAGGCGTCCTGCACCGCGTGCGCGAGGTCGTCGCGGTGCGAGTCCATCACCGCGGAGTCCTGCAGCAGGGCGTAGATGTTCGCGGCCGACGCGGCCTGGCCCGGATGCGGCCGGATCGCATGCAGCTCGGGCAGGAACGGCCGCTCCGAGCCGAGCATCGCCTCGATCGCCAGCGCCGCGGTGACGTCGGCCATGGTGAACAGGTGCGCGGCGTCGTCGAGCGCCAGCAACAGCATGCCGAGCATCCCGTCGGTGCCGTTGATCAGCGCCAGCCCCTCCTTCGCGGCCAGATCGAGCGGTGCCAGCCCAGCCGCATGCAGCGCCTCGGCCGCGGCCAGCCGGGCGCCGTCCTTGCCGAGCACCCAGCCCTCGCCGAGCAGCACCAGAGCGCAGTGCGCGAGCGGTGCCAGGTCGCCGGACGCGCCGAGCGAGCCGTGCTCCGGCACCCAGGGCGTGATGTCGTGGTTGAGCAGGTCGGCGAGGCCGAACGCGAGGACCGGGCGGACCCCGGAATGGCCCAGCGCGAGCGAGCGCAAGCGCAGCAGGATCATCGCCCGCACCACCTCCCGCGGCATCGGCGAACCCAGCCCGGCGGCGTGCGAACGGATCAGCGCGTGCTGCAACTCGGCCCGCCGCGACGGGGCGATGGACGTGTTCGCCAGGGCGCCGAAGCCGGTGGAGACGCCGTACACCGGCTTGCCGGAGGCCTCGATCAGGTCGACGATTGCGCGGCTACGGCCCATCGCAGCGACCGTGGCGTCGGCGATCTCGACAAGGGCGTCGCCCCGGGCGACGGCGAGCACGTCGGAGGCGGTGACGCCGGTGGGTTGAACGGTGACGATCATGCTGGTTGGCCTTTGCGTAGAACGGTGTGGATCACCGGTACGCCCGGCCGGTAGGCCAGGTGCAGGTGGGACGGCGCGTCCAGCACCGTCAGGTCGGCGCGTGCGCCGATTCGCAGCCGGCCGACGTCGGTGCGGCGCAGGGCGAGGGCGCCGCCCGCGGTGGCCGCGTGGACGGCCTCGGCCGGGGTCATTCGCATCTCTCGAACGGCGAGCGCAATGCAGAACGGCATCGACGACGTGTAGGACGAGCCCGGGTTGCAGTCGGTGGCGAGGGCGACCCGCACGCCGGCGTCGAGCAGCCGGCGCGCGTCCGGATAGGGCGACCGGGTGGCGAATTCGGCGCCGGGTAGCAGCGTCGCCACGGTCGCCGCGGAGGCCAGCGCGTCGACGTCGGCGGCGGTCAGGTGGGTGCAGTGGTCGGCGCTCGCGGCGCCCAGCTCGACGGCGAGCCGCACGCCCGGCCCGGCGGCGAGCTGGTTGGCGTGCACCCGCAACCCGAGGCCGCGCTTCGCCCCGGCGGTAAGGATCTCGCGGGTCTGCTCCTCGTCGAAGGCGCCGCGGTCACAGAAGACATCGACCCACTTCGCGTACGCCACGGCGCCGTCCAGCATGGCGCCGCAGACCAGGTCGACGTAGTCCGCCGGCCGGTACTCCGCCGGCACGATGTGCGCGCCGAGGAAGGTGGTCTCCTCGGTCAGTTCCCGGGCGATCCGCAGCGACCGGGCCTCGTCGGCGACGCTCAGCCCGTACCCGCTCTTGATCTCGATGGTCGTGGTGCCCTGCCGGCGCGCCTCGGTGACCAGGCGCCGGGCGTTGCGGCGCAGCTCGTCGTCGCTCGCCGCCCGGGTCGCCGCGACCGTGGTGCGGATGCCCCCGCCGGTGTAGGGCTCGCCGGCCATCCGGGCCGCGAACTCTTCCGCGCGGTCGCCGGCGAAGACCAGGTGGGCGTGGCTGTCGACGAAGCCGGGCAGCACCGCCGCGCCGCCGGCGTCGATCCGGGTGTCGGCGGCGGGTGCCGCGCCGCTCGGCCCGATCCAGGCGATCCGGTCGCCGTCGATCGCCACGGCAGCGTCCCGCCGCAGGCCGAGCAGGCCCTCGCCGTCGTCGTTGGTGACGAGCTCACCGATGTTGTCGATCACCGTGCTCACCGGCTCACTCATGCGCCACCTCGCCGAGCGTCGTCGTGCCGGCTGTCGGCGAGGCGCCTGCCGGGGATTGCAGCGGCTAGCGCCTGCGGCACGTCGATGCTGGTGTGCCGGCCGTCGGCCACGATCACGCGGCCGTCCACAATCACCTGGGTGACGTCCGCCGCGGTGGCCGCGAAGATCGCCTGGGCCGGGTCGGCGCCGGTCGTGCGCACCCCGTCGAGGCGCACGGTGACCAGGTCGGCGCGCCGGCCCGGCGCGATCTCGCCGGCGTCCGCCCAGCCCAGTGACGCGTGCGCGGTGGCCGCGGCGATCAGCTCGGCCGGGGTGAAACGGCCTCGCTGCTCGCTGGCCAGCCGCTCGTGCATCTCCATCCCGCGGATCTCGGCGAACATGTCGATCACGGCGTGGCTGTCGCTGCCCAGGCTCAGGGGCACCCCGGCGGTGGCCAGCTCGCCGGCCGGGCCGATGCCGTCGGCCAGGTCGCGCTCGGTGGTCGGGCAGAGGCAGGCGCCGGTGCCGGTGCGGCCGAGCACCTTGACGTCGGTGTCGGCGAGGTGGGTGGCGTGCACCACCGTGGTCGCCGGGCCGAGCAGCCCGTGCCGGTCGAGTAGCTCGGCAGGAGTGCAGCCGTGCACCGCCCGGCACTGCTCGTTTTCGGCACGCTGCTCGGAAAGGTGCACATGTAGCGGGCTGCGGCCGCGCATGGCCGGCAGGTGATGCGCGGGCACGGCGCGTACCGAATGGATGGCCGCACCGAGCCGGGCGTGCGGTGCCGCGGCGAGCCCGGCCACCCGCGCGGCCCAGCGGTCCGGATCGCCGTCGCCGAACCGCCGCTGCGGACCGTTCAGCTCGCCGCCGTCCACAGTAGAGGAGAGGTAGAGCGCGTTCAGCAGAGTGATCCGGATGCCCGCTTCGGCCGCGGCGGCGATGAGCGCCTGACCCATCGCGTTGGGGTCGGCGTAGCGGGTGCCGCCGGGGGCGTGATGCAGGTAGTGGAACTCGCCCACGGTGGTGATGCCGGCCAGGGCCATCTCGGCGTAGACCGCCCGCGCCAGGGCGAAGTAGCCGTCCGGGTCGAGGGTGTCGGCGACCTCGTACATCAGCTCCCGCCACGTCCAGAAGCTGCCCCGGGTGCCGTGGGTGCGGCCGCGCATAGCCCGGTGAAAGGCGTGCGAGTGGGCGTTCGCGAAGCCGGGCAGGGTAAGGCCGGGGAGGATCTGTCCGGTCGGCTCGGCTCCCGGCGTGACCGCCTCGATCCCGACTGCCCCCACCTCGATGCGGACGTTTCGGGCCAGCTGCCCATCGATCCAGGCGAACTCGGCGTGGTAGACGGTCATGTCAGATCCCGCAGGACGTCGGCGAGCGCCGCGATGCCGGCCTCGCAGTCGTCCTCGTCGGCGTGCTCCGCGGGCGAGTGTGAGATGCCGGTGGGGTTGCGGACGAAGAGCATCGCGGTCGGCACCTGTGCGGAGAGCACGCCCGCGTCGTGGCCGGCGCCGGTGGGCAGGATCGGGGCGTCGCCGAGCAGGCTGGCGATCCGCTTGGCCAGCGAGGTGTCGAACGAGACCTCCGGGCTGAGCGACTCCGGCGTCACGGCGACCTCGGTGCCGTCCCGGCCGGCCCGCTCGGTCGCCCGCTCGATCACCGCGTCGACAAGAGTGTCCAATGTGGCGGTGTCCGCGGCCCGGGCGTCCAGCCAGCCGCGCACCAGCGACGGGATCGAGTTGGTGGCGTTCGGTTCCACCTCGACCCGGGCCACGGTCGCGTGCGCCCCGATCTGCCGTGCCTTCTGGTTGGCGGCCAGCACGGTGTAGGCGTAGGTGAGCATCGGATCGCGGCGGTCGGCCATCCGGGTGGTGCCCGCGTGGTCGCCATGGCCGGTGAAGTCGAAGCGCCAACGGCCGTGCGGCCAGATCGCGCTGGCCTCTCCGACCGGGACGTCCAGCGTGCGGCCCTGCTCGATGTGCAGCTCGATCAGCGCATTGATCCGGCGGCCCAGCCGGGGCAGGGTGCCGGCCGGCTGGGCGCCCAGCGCCTCGGCGAACGTCACCCCGTCACGGTCGGTCAGTGCGCCGGCGGTGGCCGGGTCGATCGCGCCGGTGAGCAGCCGGGAACCGAGGCAGGGCAGGCCGAACCGGCCGCCCTCCTCCTCGACGAAGGCGACGATCCCGAGTGGCCGGCGCGGCACGTGGCCCTCTTCCCGGAGCCTGTCCACCGCGAGGAACGCGCTGACGATGCCGAGCGGGCCGTCGAACGCGCCGCCGTGCGGCACCGAGTCGAAGTGCGAGCCGGTGAGCACGGCGTCCGGCCCCCACTGGCCGCCCCACCAGGCGAACAGGTTGCCGTTGCCGTCGTCGGTCACCGGCATGTCGCGGCGGGCGGCCTGGTTGCGAAACCAGTCGCGCAGCACCAGCTCCGGCTCGGAGAGCGCGTAGCGCAGATAGCCGTTGCGCACCCGCCCGATCGGCGCGATCGCCTGCCAGAGATCTCGGAACGTCGCTTTCATGGCTTCATCGGGATGTGTACGCCGCGGGCGGCGACCGACTCGTACCCGGCGTCCACATGCCGGATCACACCCATGCCGGGGTCGTTGGTGAGCACCCGCTCGATCTTCTCGCCGGCCAGCGCGGTGCCGTCCGCAACGCACACCTGCCCGGCGTGGATCGACCGTCCGATCCCGACACCGCCACCGTGGTGGATCGACACCCAACTGGCCCCGCTCGCGGTATTGACCAGTGCGTTCAGCAGCGGCCAGTCGGCGATCGCGTCGGAGCCGTCGAGCATCGACTCGGTCTCCCGGTAGGGCGACGCCACCGAACCGGCATCGAGGTGGTCCCGGCCGATCACCAGTGGGGCGGACACCTCGCCGCGCGCGACCATGTCGTTGAACCGCACCCCGGCCCGGTCGCGCTCGCCGTAGCCGAGCCAGCAGATCCGCGCCGGCAGCCCCTGGAACGCGACCCGCTCTCCGGCCAGCCGGATCCAGCGGGTCAGCCGCTCGTTGTCGCCGAAGAGATCGAGGACCGCGCGATCGGTGGCGGCGATGTCGGCCGGGTCGCCGGAGAGCGCGGCCCAGCGGAACGGCCCCTTGCCCTCGGCGAACAGCGGCCGGATGTACGCCGGTACGAAGCCCGGGAAGTCGAAGGCACGCTCGTAGCCACCCAGCCGGGCCTCGCCGCGGATCGAGTTGCCGTAGTCGAAGACCTCGGCGCCCGCGTCCAGGAAGCCGACCATCGCGGCGACGTGCGCGGCCATCGAGGCGCGGGCGCGGTCGGTGAACTCCCCAGGCTTCGCGGCGGCGTAGTCCGAGGCGTCGGCGACCTCGACGCCGGCCGGCACGTACGACAGGGGGTCGTGGGCGCTGGTCTGGTCGGTGACGATGTCGATCGGCACGCCGCGGGCCAGCAGCTGCGGGAAGACGACCGCCGCGTTGCCGACGACGCCGATCGAGGTGGCCGTTCTTGCGGCTTTCGCGGCGAGAGCCAACTCGACCGCCTGGTCGAGGTTGTCGGCCACGGTGTCCAGGTAGCGGTTCTCCACTCGCCGGTGCAGCCGCCTGGGGTCCACGTCGACGACGAGGCAGACGCCGTCGTTCATGGTCACCGCGAGCGGCTGCGCGCCGCCCATGCCACCGCAGCCGGCGGTCAGCGTCAGCGTCCCGGCCAGCGTCCCACCGAACCGCTTGGCGGCCACCGCGGCGAACGTCTCGTACGTTCCCTGCAGGATGCCCTGGGTGCCGATGTAGATCCACGAGCCGGCGGTCATCTGGCCGTACATGGTCAGCCCGAGCTTCTCCAGCCGGCGGAACTCCGGCCACGTCGCCCAGTCGCCGACCAGGTTCGAGTTGGCGATCAGCACCCGCGGCGCCCACTCATGCGTGCGGAACACACCCACCGGCCGGCCGGACTGCACGAGCAGGGTCTCGTCGCCCCGCAACGCGTCGAGCTCGCGCACGATCGCGTGGAACGACGGCCAGTCCCGGGCGGCCCGCCCCGTCCCGCCGTAGACCACCAGGTCCTCGGGACGCTCGGCCACGTCGGGATCGAGGTTGTTCATCAACATCCGCTTGGCGGCCTCTTGCGGCCAACCCCGGGCGGTGTACGCCGTACCGCGGGGTGCCCGGATCTCCGGCATCGTCGTCCTCTCTCACGCCGCTTTGCGCGCTGCTCTCAGGCCACGAAAATCTGCCGGCGGCCGGCGGTCGCCTCGAACTCCTCCAGCCGGCGCTGCACCGGCTCGGGCGAGGCGTCGCACATCGCCTGCAGCAGGACCATCGCCATCGCCATCGGCCCGGTGTGCAGGTCGAACACGAGGTGCGTGCCGACCGCGGCGGGCAGCACCACGTCGGCGAACTCGGCGACCGGACTGACCGCCGAGTCGGTGATCGCCACCACCGCGAAGCCACCGGCGCGGGCCTCGCGGACCGCCGCCACCGACTCGCGCGGATAGCGCGGCAACACCACCGCCAGCATCGCACCGGCCCCGGCCGCCCGGGCCTGATCGAGCCGGTCCAGCAGCTCGGTGCCGCCGGCGTCGAGCACCCGCACATCCGGATGCACCTTGGCAGCGAAATACCCGAAATAGCCGGCCAGCGGCGCCGCGGCGCGCAGCCCGAGCACCGGCAGCGGCCGGCTGCCCACCAGCAACGCCGCGGCCCGGCGCACGTCGTCGAGCCGATCGAGCTGATCGTGCAGCCGCCGCAGGTGCTCGGCCTCGGCCCGCACCGCAAGCTGCATGGTGTTGCCCGCGCCGTCCGGCAGGCCGTCGCCGCCCTCCGCCGGCATGCCGGCCACCTCGCGAAGCGCGCGGCGCAAAGCCGGATAACCCGAGTAGCCCAGCGCCATCGCAAACCGGGTCACCGAGGGCTGGCTGACCCCGGCGAGCCCGGCGACCTCGGCTGCCGACAGATAGGCGGCCTTCGGCGCATGCACGACCAGGCTGTGCGCGATGCGCCGCTGGGTCGGGGTGAGCCGCACCCCGTGAAACATGTCGATCACCCGCTCGGGCGGCCTGACGCTCGGTTCATTCACCCGTCGAGCTTATGCATGAAAACTTTCACGCGCTAGAACCCAACCATGATCGATGTCCGCCGGCTTTGCGCGGGCCGGTCAGGTGTCGTCGTGGTTGATTTCGATTCGGCGAAACGCCGGCACCACTGATGCCGCCAGCATCGCGACCGCCGCTATCGCGCCGCCCGCCAGGGCGACCGTCGCCGTTCCGAACGCCGCCGCGAGGATCGGTGCGCAGAGTTGTCCGATGGGGATGGACGCGGACGACCAGAACTCGTCGTGGGCGCCGACCCGGGAGAGCAGGCGCTCGGGGATCTGCGTGTAGTTGACGGTCTGCCAGACCACGGTGAAGAACTCGGCGACCACCCCGGCCAGGAATGACGCCGTGGCCAGCCATAACGTGACGGCGCCGGTGCCGAGCATGAGGAGCGGGAGGGTCGCCACCGCCATCGCGGACAGGGCCGGCCGCATCGGCCGTCGCATGATCGGCAGTCGTACGAGCACCACGCTGGCCAGCAGCGCGCCGACTCCGCGGGCGCTCAGCACCAGGCCCCAACTGGTCGCGCCGATGGTGTCGTTGGCGATCACCGGGCCGAGGATCTGCCAGAAGCCCATGTTCGTGGCGTTGAAGACGGCGAAGGCCAGCGTGACCGACCAGATCCACTGATGGGACCGGAAGTATCGCCAGCCCTCCCGCATGTCGGCGAGCATCGTCGGGCCGTCGCCGGCCCGCGGCGGCCGGGCCGGCAGCGAGATCCGGGCGAAGCAGGCGGCCGCTAGCAGGAACGAGGCGGCGTCCGCGGCGATCGCCCAGCCACCGCCGACCGAGACGGTCAGCATCCCGGCGGCGGTCGGGCCGAGGATCCGCGCGAGGTTGCTGGCGGACGCTAGCAGGGAGCTGGCCTGCTGCAGGCCGCGCCCGGTGGCCAGGTTCGAGATGATGCCGCGCAGCGCCGGGGTGGTCAGGCCCTGGAATACGCCGTTGCACGCCGACAGTGGCAGCAGCAGCGCCGGGTGCTGGTGGGTGAGGAGGAGGACCGCCACGCCGGCCTGGGTGAGCCCGGCGCCGAGGCTGGTCAGCCGCAGCACGGTGTCGCGGCGGTAGCGGTCGGCGATGCCGCCACCGAGGAGCATCGTCGCGACCATCGGAATCAGGGCGGCACTGGTGACCGCGGACAGCCAGGCGGCGCTGTCGGTCAGCGCCAGCACACCGAAGGCCAGCGCGACCGGTGACATGAAGCTGCCCAACATCGAAATCGAGCGGCCGGCGAAGAACCAGCGGAAGGGGGACGAGCGAAGTGGCTGGTCAAGCGGGCGACTGGTGCTGGGCACGAGGTGACACGCTGTCAGCAGCAGCGTGCCGGATCAAGCACAT
>DASWMR010000555.1:0-3424 GCA_036399635.1 Actinoplanes sp.
CCGCGCCGGGTGTCCGACCGGTCCATCAGGTCGTCGTGGATCAGCGCACTGGCCTGCACCAGCTCGAGCGCCGACACGGCGGCGACGACCCGGTCGGAGTCGGCGCCTCCCGCGCCTCGGAAGCCCCAGTAGGCGAACGCCGGACGAAGTCGCTTGCCGCCACCGAGCACGAACTCCTCGAGCGTGTCGGAGATCTCGGCCAGCGCCGGGTCGATGCCGACCAGGCGGTCGCGTTGCTCGGCGAGGAAGGCGGCGAGCGCCTTGTCGACCCGGGGCCGCAGCCCGGCCGCTTCGACGGGAGAAGTCACGGGCCGACGCTAGCGGAACGTCCGGACCGGCTCGACGGTAGAGTCGACGCGTGGCTTTCGGACTTCCTTCTCGCCTGCCCGGCACACCGGCCATCGGTGGGCTGATCCGCGGCGCCGCGCCCACCTTCTCCTTCGAGTTCTTTCCGCCCAAGACCGCCGAGGGTGAGCGGCTGCTCTGGCAGGCGATCCGTGAGCTGGAGCCGCTGCGGCCGAGCTTCGTGTCGATCACCTACGGCGCGGGCGGCACCACCCGGGACACCACGGTCGCCGTCACTGAGCGGGTGGCCACCGAGACGACGCTGCTGCCGATGGCCCACCTGACCGCGGTCAACCACTCCGTCGCCGAGTTGCGCAACGTCATCGGGCGGCTGGCCGGCGCCGGCATCCGCAACGTGCTCGCGGTCCGCGGCGACCCGCCGGGCGACCCGATGGGCGAGTGGGTCCAGCACCCCGAGGGCGTGCTGTACGCGGCGGATCTGGTGCGCCTGGTAAAGGAGTCCGGTGACTTCTCGGTCGGGGTGGCCGCTTTCCCGTACAAGCACCCCCGCTCAGTCGACGTCGAGAGCGACACCGCCGACTTCGTTCGCAAGTGCCGCGCCGGCGCCGACTTCGCGATCACCCAGATGTTCTTCGACCCCGAGGAATACCTCCGGCTGCGCGACCGGGTGGCCGCGACCGGCTGCGACACCCCAATCGTGCCCGGTGTGATGCCGGTGACGAAGATGGCGACGATCGAGCGATCCAGCCAGCTCTCCGGCGCGCCGTTCCCGCCGGCCCTGCTGGAGCGCTTCGAGCGGTTCGCCGGCGACGAGGCGGCGGTGCGCGAGCTGGGCATCGAGTTGTGTGCCGAGCTGTGCGCGCGGCTGCTCGACGAGGGCGTGCCGGGCATTCACTTCATCACCCTCAACCGCTCCACCGCCACCCGGGAGGTCTGGCAGCTCCTGGCGCCCACGGACGTCGCCGCCGCGGCCTGACGTGGCCGGTTCTCGCGTGACCTGGTTCTCGCGCGACCCGGTCGTCGGCATTACCCGGTCCTCGTCGTGACCCGGTTCTCGCGGTGACCTGGTTCTCGCGGTGACCTGGGATCAGTACATCGCGGCCTGGTCGCGGCTACACGGCGGATTCGATCCGGCCCGCTCCTCGCCGGTGGTCCGGGGCTGGCTGCGGCTCGCGTACCAGACCGGCTCCCGGCTCGCCGCACGGCGGGTGGGGCCGACGGCCGTGACCACCGCCGGGTTGCTCTTCTGCTGGGCCGTGCCGGGCGCCGTGCTGCTCGGCCGCGGCGGCCTGCTGCTCGCCGCGGTGCTGGTGCTGGTGGCGGCGTTCGCCGACGGGCTGGACGGCGCGGTCGCGGTCATCTCCGGGCGGGCCAGCCGGCTCGGCTACGTCTACGACTCGGTCGCCGACCGGCTGGGGGAGCTCGCCTGGCTGATCGCCTTCCGGTTGGCCGGGGCGCCGGGCTGGCTGGTGGTCGCCGCTGGTGCGGCGAGCTGGCTGCAGGAGTACGCCCGGGCCCGCGCGACCGCCGCCGGGATGAGCGAGGTGGGCGTGGTGACCGTGGCCGAGCGGCCCACCCGGGTGCTTGTCGCGATCTTCGGCCTGGTGGCCGGCTTCGTCGCCGCGCCGCTGATCACGGCTGCCACCGCGGTCTGGCTGGCGCTCGCCCTGGTCGGACTGGGTCAGCTCGGCCGGGCCGTCCGCCGCGCGCTGACCGCCTGATCGGTTAATCGGTTGTCCGTCGTGGACGGCCGCTTCTACGGTGTGCTCACCAATTCGTGACAATGAATGCGGATGAGTCGCGAACCCGGGCCGGGCAGCTGACAGGGTGGCCAGCGTAGTTCTGGTGTTTCAGCCGTGCGGCCGCGAGCGGGCGCCGGCGGAGGAGCGGTCGGTGGGCCGGCACGGGGGCGGACCCGCCGACCGTCCCGCCTGCGGATCGTCCGGCTTCGGATGATCCGCGGTTATGCTCGATTGATGTCCGCTCCCGAACGTACCGAGCGCGACGTCACCGGCCTGTTGAACATGGCCGGGCACGCGCTCTCCAACCGGCTCGCCGCCGCGCTTGCCGACGTCGGTCTCACTCCGCGCATGCAGTGCGTGCTGGTGCACGCGCTGGCCGAGGAGCGCACCCAGATCCAGCTCGCGGCACTCGCCGACCTGGACAAGACGACCATGGTCAGCACCGTCGACGAGTTGGAGAAACTCGGATTCGCCGAGCGCCGACCGGCGGTCAGTGACCGGCGTGCCCGGATCATCGCGGTCACCGACCGAGGCCGACTCGCCGCCGAAGCGGGGCAGCGGATCGTCGACCGGGTGCACGCGGACGCGCTGGACTGCCTGCCGGCGGAGGGCCGGGCGGCGTTCGTCGAGGCGCTCGGCCTACTCGCCGACTCGGCGCGGGACCTGGGGCCGCAACCGGTGCGCCGGGCGCGCAGTAGGTGACTGGCAGATAGTCTGCTAGCGGATTATCTGTTACGGTCGGCCGATGAGCCCTTCCGTCAACCGTCGCGCGGCCGCCCTCGCGGTGCTCTGCGCGATGTCCCTGATGATCGTTCTGGACAGCACGATCGTCGCGGTCGCCATCCCCGAGATCCAGCGCGACCTCGGCTTCTCCTCGACCGGCGTGGCCTGGGTGGTCAACGCCTACCTGGTCGCCTTCGCCGGCCTGCTGCTGCTCGCCGGGCGGCTCGGCGACCTGGTCGGCGCCTGGCGGGTCTTCCTCGCCGGGCTGGCCCTGTTCACCGTCGCCAGCGTGTTCTGCGGGTTGGCCCGGACCGCCGGGATGCTCGTCGCGGCCCGCTTCGTGCAGGGTGCGGGCGGTGCGCTCGCCGCGGCCGTGGTGCTCGGCATGATCGTGCGGCTCTTCCCGGAGCCCGGCGCGCAGGCGCGGGCCATGGGCATCTACAGCTTCACCCAGGCCGGTGGCGCCGCGGCCGGCTTCGTCGCCGGCGGGATGCTCACCGACGCGCTCGGCTGGCCGGCCATCTTCGCGATCAACGTGCCGATCGGTGTGCTGGTGTGGCTGCTCGGCCGGCGACTGCTGCCCCGCGAGGCGGGCTCGGGGCTGAGCCGCGGGCTGGACGTGCCCGGCGCCCTGTTGATCACGGTCGGTCTCG
>DASWMR010000556.1:0-4407 GCA_036399635.1 Actinoplanes sp.
GAATCGGCGGCGAGCGCGGCATAGAGGTCGCCGGCCGCACCCGCAGCGGCGAGCCGCTGGTCACCCGAGACCGCGGCGAGCATCCGCGGCTCAAGCTGGCCGGCGTCGGCGACCACGAACCGCCACCCCGGGTCGGCGACCACCGCCCGGCGCACCACCTTCGGCACCTGCAGGGCGCCGCCGCCGCGGGTGGCCCAGCGGCCGGAGACCACGCCACCCGGCACGTACTCCGGGCGGAAGCGGCCGTCGCTCACCCAGGCATCCCGCCAGGCCCAGCCGTGCGCCGTCCAGATGCGGTAGAGCTCCTTGTAGGTCAGCAGCGGGAGCACCGCCGGGTGGTCGACGTGCTGCAACACGAACGCCCGGGTGTTGGGCACCTCGATGCCGGCCCGGGCGAACGCCTTGATCACCTCGGCCGGCGAGTCGGGGTGCAGCCCGCGCATCCCGAATGCGGCGTTGATCTCGGCGGCCAGCTCGGCGAGCCGGCGCGGCGGCCCGACCGGCTGCGGCGGCCCGAGCAGCTCGCGCAGCAGCTCGTCGTGCAGGTCGGCCCGCCAGGGCAACCCGGCGTAGCCCATTTCAGCGCCGACCAGGGCGCCCGCCGACTCGGCCGCGACCAGCAGCCGGAACCGGCTGGGATGCTCGGTGGCGGCGATGCGCGCCTGCTGGTCGGCGAACACCTCGCGCACGGCGGCGAGCACGTCGAAGCCGCCCGCGGCCGGCGGGGCGTTGACCGGGTCGAACAGCCCGGCCTGCGCGTAGCCCGGCGGCTCGGCGACGCGCGGCGGCGAATCGGCCGGCACCGGCAACCCGTGCAGCCGGGCCCGGGCGGCGGCCAGCGAGCGCGGCGCGCCCCACCGGCCGAAGTGCCCGAGCAGGAGGGCCTCGGTCAACTCGAGATCGTGGCACCGGGCCACCCGGACCCCGGCCCGCAGCAGCCCGGGATAGAGATCGGCGGTGGCCGCCCAGACCCAGCGGGGGTGCTCGGCCGCCTCGCGCTCGGCGACGGCCGCCGCCAGGTCGGCAACGTGCCGTGGCGAGCTGCCGGCAGCCAGCTCCTGCAGCCGGCCCCCTCGGCCGTCCGCATCGGGCACCACCGCCACCAACACCCCGTCAGTCTCCTCCGCGGGTACGACATTTTCGGCGGCCGCCCAGCCGCGAGGATCGCGGGGAGGACGGCCGCCGTGATGCGCATGGTCCGAAGGGTCATGCCGGCCGGACGAGCCGGGCATCCGGGCCGGGACAGCGGGTTGCCGCTCTCACCTCCGGCCCTACGGCAGTTGCGCCAGGTCGTCGGCGGTCAGCGTCAGTTCGGAAGCCTGCGCCGAGTCGGTGATCGTCTCGGGGCGGCTGGCGCCCGGGATCGGGATGACCACCGGCGACTTCGCCAGGTGCCAGGCCAGGCAGACGCGCTGCGGGCTCACGCCGTGCTTCTCGGCGACCGAGGCGAACGCGGCGGACTGCCCGCCCAGCTCGTTCGCCCGCTTGATGCCGCCGAGCGGCGACCAGGGCAGGAAGGCGATCCCGAGCTCGTCGCACAGCTTCAACTCGGGCTCCGAGGAGCGGAACGCCGGAGAAAACTGGTTCTGCACCGAGACCAGCCGGCCGCCGAGGATCTCCTGGGCCTGCCGGATCTGCTCCGGATTCGCGTTGGAGATGCCGGCCAAACGGATCTTGCCGGCGTCGAGCAGGTCACGGATCGCGCCGACCGAGTCCGCGTACGGCACGTCGGGGTCCGGGCGGTGGAACTGGTAGAGGCCGATCGCGTCGACGCCGAGGCGCTTCAGCGAGGCCTCGGCGGCCTGCTTGAGGTAGTCGGGCGAGCCGTTCTTGGTCCAGCTGCCGTCGCCCGGGCGCAGGTGCCCGCCCTTCGTGGCGACCAGCACGCCGGAGGTGTCGCCGCGGTAACTGGCGAGCGCCCGGGCAATCAACGTCTCGTTGTGGCCGACCTCGTCGGCGTGCAGGTGGTAGGCGTCGGCCGTGTCGAAGAAGGTGACGCCGGCGTCCAGGGCGGCGTGGATGGTGCGGACGGACCGGTCCTCGTCCGGGCGGCCCTCGATCGACATCGGCATGCCGCCGAGCCCGATCGCGCTGACCTCCACGTCGCCGATGCGGCGGTTCTGCATGGCACAAGCCTCCTTGGTTACGATCTCCCGCTCTTCTGCTTCCCGAAAACCGGCGGGTCGAACAGCCGAAGCCGTACGGATTCCGGAGCGGCCGCAGCACGATCATGCCGAACGCCGCCGTCGACCGGCACCACCCGCACGCTCCGCGGGCGAAACCTGGGGAATTTCTGTGATCGGGGTTACTCTCGCGCATCTACGTATTTATGACTGTCACTGTCCTTATGGCGGTCACTGTTCTTTGAGGAGAGGACCTCCATGCAACGCGACGAGTCCACCCGTTCGCGAAGTCGAGTCATCAAACTCAGCGGCATCGCCCTGGCGGTGCTGGCCCTACCGGTCAGCGCGATCGCGGTCACCGCGGCTTCCTCCCAGGCCGCCACCGCTCCCTTGGCTGACCCGGTCAAGGCGTTCCCGAGCGCGGTCGGCTTCGGCGCGGCGGCGACCGGCGGCCGCGGCGGCACGGTCTACCACGTGACCAACCTGAACGACTCCGGCACCGGGTCGTTCCGGGACGCGGTCAGCGCGAACAACCGGATCGTCGTCTTCGACGTCGGCGGCCAGATCAAGCTGACCTCGACAGTGCTGGTCAAGAGCAACATCACCATCGCCGGGCAGACCGCGCCGGGCGGCGGCATCGGCGTGCAGAGCGGCGAGGTCTCGTTCAACAGCGCGACGAACGTCATCGTCCGGAACTTCCGGTTCCGGATGGGCACCGAGGACGCCGACCAGAAGAACAACGGGATCAACTGGCTGGACGCCAGCAACCTGATCTTCGACCACGTCTCGATCGAGTTCGGCGCCTGGAACAACATCGACGCCGTCCGCGCCTCGAACATCACGATGCAGTACTCGATCAACGCGAACCCGATCGGGCAGCAGTTCGGCGCGCACACCGAGACCGGGCCGTACACCTGGTGGCGCAACCTCTGGGCCAACTCGCACAACCGCAACCCGCTCGCGAAGGCGAACACCCAGTTCGTGAACAACGTGGTCTACAACTTCCAGGCCGCCTACACGGCTGCTGACTCGAGCGGGCATTTCCTGCACGACATCGTCGGCAACTACTTCATCACCGGCCCGCGCACCACCAGCGCCTCGAACTACTACTACCAAACCGGCAACCAGGAGATCTACAACAAGGACAACTGGCTGGACAGCAACAAAGACGGCCAGCTGAACGGTTCCGCCACCGTCGTCCGCGGCGGCGCCACCGAGCTGACCGCGCCCTGGTCGCCCGCCACCGGGAGCATTCCCACGGTGAGCGCCGCCGCCGGCTACGCCGACGTGATCGCGAAGGCCGGCACCGTGCCGCGCGACGACGTGGACAAGCTCGTAGTGGCCGACGTGACGTCGCTGGGCACCAAGGGCGACCTGTGGGCCACCCAGGCCACCACCGGGCTGGCCAACAACGGCTACGGCACGGTCGCCGGCGGCACGGCCAAGGTCGACACCGACAAAGACGGCATGCCGGACGCCTGGGAGACCAAGTACGGCCTGAACCCGTCGGTCAACGACGCCGCCGGCGACTTCGACCAGACCGGCTACACGAACGTCGAGAAGTACTTCAACGGCCTGCTCGACAACCAGTACCAGTAGCTCTGGACCTTCACGGCTTCCACGGCGCCGACCACGGTGCCGCCGACCACCGCTCCGCCGGCCGGCGCTCCTCAGCTGGAGGACCTGGACCGCGGCCTGATCAGCGTCCGCTCGGGCAGCGCGGCGGCCCGGATCCCCGTTGTCGGGGGTCCGGGCCGTCGTCGTTCCCGCGCCGTCCGGCTCAGACGTCGGCGGAGTCTTTGATGGCCTGGGCGAAGACCTCGGAGCGGTGCTCGAAGTTGCGGAACTTTCCGTAGCTCGGCGCTCCCGGGGACAGCAGCACCACTCCCCCGGGCGGGGTGAGCTTGCGGGACAGCAGCACGGCCGCGACGAGGTCCTCGGCGTTCTCGGCGTGGATGCCGGGCAGACCGGCCAGCTCGGCCAGGATGCGCGGGCCGCTGTCCGGCAGGCCGATCACCCGCAACTCACGGTCTCGGAGGAACTCGCGCAACGGCGAGTAGTCGAGGCCCCGGTCGGTGCCGCCCAGAAGCACGGTCAACGGCCGGTCACCGTACGCCTCGATGGCGTGCATGGTGGCGTACGGGCTGGTGGAGAGTGTGTCATCGACGAAGGTCAGCCCGGACGGGTCGCCGATCTCGGCGAGCCGGTGCGGCAGGCCCTCGAACGAGGCGACCGCGGCGCGCAACTCCGTCGCCCGGGCGAGCACGTCGATCCCGATGCCGTC
>DASWMR010000557.1:0-2620 GCA_036399635.1 Actinoplanes sp.
CACCTCCCCCAGAGCTTTACGGACGAAAGGCATTCATGAGACGGTTTCGGGCTAACCGAGGGTGGAGTGGCCGTTCAAGATCAGGAAGAGCCGGTCCGGCGTGACGGGCGTCGGCGCCGAGATAGTCTGGTCCGTCCCGGCGTTTTGGCCGGCGCGGCGACACCGGGGGCCGCGCCCCACCGGAACGATTCATGATCAGTTCCAGGAATCCCATGCAAGAGGCGGGTTGACGCGCAATCAGGAGGGCAAGTGGGCGAGATTTCGTTCTATTCCGGAATGCCGGAGTCGCTTATCCGGTTGGAAATTCTCGCAATCGAAATTATCGCGGTTGGCCGGAAAGCGCGTGCGTCATCCAGATGACGCAGTCGCCTCTATCCGGCCGCAAAACCCGTTCCGTAGGACGACCAGCGGTCACGACCAGGTCTTATGTGGATCAAGCCAACGCTGTGACCGGCCCTGCGTTGACGTGCAACTTGCACGGCTCATAGTGTCGGGGCGTGAACGCAGGCGGGAAGCCGGGCATCCGAGCCTCCCTGCGGCGACCCGCAACGAAGGATCACCAGCGGCCGAGGAGCCTCGATGACTGTCACGATCGGCATCAACGGATTCGGGCGGATCGGCCGCAGCGTCACCCGCATCCTCGCGGCGACGAACGACTCGGGAATATCAATTGCCGCCGTCAACGACCTCGCCTCGACCGATAAAATGGCCTATGGGCTGCGGCGCGACAGCATTCGCGGCTCATTTCCCGGCACCGTCACCGCGCGCGCCGATCAACTGGTGGTAAATGACCATGCGATCCGCGTGTTCCACCACGAGCGGCCGGAACGTATTCCGTGGGCCGACGCCGGGGTGGACGTGGTCATCGAGGCGACCGGGCGGTTCCGGGCCGGCAGCACCGCGCGCAAGCACATCACCCACGGCGGCGCCCGCAAGGTCGTGATCAGCGCCTCGGCCGACGACCCCGATGCGTTCCTGGTCCTGGGTGCTAACCACCAGACGTACGATCCGCTGCGGCACGACGTGGTCTCTCCGGCCTCGTGCGGGGTGAACGCGCTGACCGTGATGGCGAAGGTGCTGCTCGACCGGTTCGGGCTGCGGTCGGTGAGCACCTCGGTGGTCCTCGCCACCCAGGGCTGGGGACGGGTGCAGGACTCGCTGGTCGGCACGTCCCGGGACGACCCGCGGCTGGGTCGGGCCGCCGGCGAGAGCATCATCCCGCACAACTACGTGGTCGGTGACCTGGTGCGGATGGTGCTGCCGGAGATCGGCGAGATGCGGTACAGCTACTACTGCGTCCCCACGCCGATCGGGTCGCTCGCCGAACTCTCCGGCCAGACCGACGGACCGGTCAGCGTCGAGCAGCTCAACCGCGTGATGGCCGAGGCGGCGGCGGGCCCGTTGCGCGGCATCCTGGCGTACGACTCGGACCCGACCGTCTCCATCGACGTCAAGAACAACCCGGCGTCCTGCCTGTTCGACCCGTCCGGCACGCAGACCACCGCGGACGGGGGGATCAAGGTACGCGGCTGGTTCGACAACGAGTGGGGCTTCTCGAACCGATTACTCGATCTGGCCCGCCTGGTGGGTGAACGATCACCCGCGGCCTCCCGCCAAGTGAGCTGGAGCATCGCCTAGCCCTATATTTGGCGGTAATGATTGACATCGAGGAGGTCCGGGCGGCCGATGCGCGGATCGGCGACCGGATCCGGCGGACTCCCGTTCTGCGGGCCGGCGGCCAGCTGTGGTTCAAGCTCGAGCACACCCAGCACGCCGGGTCGTTCAAGACCCGCGGCATGCTCAACCAGATCCTGGCGGCCGCCGAGCGCGGCGCCCTGCCGGCGGCCGGAATCGTCGCGGCCTCCGGCGGAAACGCCGGGCTGGCGGCGGCGTACGCGGCCCGCGAGCTCACCGTGCCGGCCGAGGTGTACCTGCCCCGGACCGCCCCGCCGGTCAAGGTCGCGAAGCTGTCCAAGCTCGGCGCGCGGGTCGTGCAGGTCGGCAGCGAGTACGCCGAGGCGTACGCGGAGGCGGTCGTCCAGGCCGAGCAGACCGGCGCGCTGTTCTGCCACGCCTACGACGACCCGCATATGGTCGCCGGCAACGGGACGATCGGGCTGGAGCTGGCGGCCCAGATCGAGGGCGGCTTCGACACCGTCCTGGTCGCGGTCGGCGGCGGCGGCCTGATCGCGGGGGTGGTCGCGGCCCTGGGCAACACCGCCCGGGTGGTCGCGGTCGAGCCGGTCACGGCGGCGGCGCTGCACGCGGCACTGCACGCGGGCGAACCGGTCGACGTCCCGGTCGCCGGCGTCGCGGCCGACTCGCTGGGCGCGCGCCGGGCCGGCCGGATAGCTTTCGACCTGGCCCGGGCCACGGCAATCACCTCGGTCCTGGTCACCGATGAAGCGATCGTCGACGCCCGCCGCCGTCTGTGGGAGGACTACCGACTCGCGGTCGAGCACGGCACCGCGGCGGCGTACGCGGCCCTGACCTCGGGCGCGTACCTGCCGGCGCCCGACGAGCGGGTCGTGGTCCTGCTCTGCGGAGCCAACACCAACCCCGCCGACCTGACCTGACGCCGCCATGACCTGGCGCCGACCCGGCCTGGCGCCGACCCGGC
>DASWMR010000558.1:0-2496 GCA_036399635.1 Actinoplanes sp.
GCTGCACCGGCTGGCCAACTCGGACGGCCTGACCGGCCTGCCCAACCGGGCCGCCTGCCTGGACCACGTCGCGGCCGAGCTGGCCGGCGGCCCGGACGGCCTGGCCGTGCTGTTCTGCGACCTGGACGGCTTCAAGCCGGTGAACGACCGGCTCGGGCACGCGGCCGGCGACCAGCTGCTCGTCGCCGTCGCCGAGCTCCTGCGCGGCTGCATGCGCGAGGGTGACCAGGTCAGCCGCCTCGGCGGCGACGAGTTCGTGATCGTCTGCCGGGGCACCGACGCGGTCGAGGTGATCGGCGACCGGATCCGCGCCATGGTGGCCGAGCCGTTCGAGACTGGCGGCGAGCAAGTCCGGATCGGTGTCAGCATCGGCGTCGCGCATGCCTGGGCGGGCGACACCACCGACGACCTGATCGGCCGCGCCGACCTCGCGATGTACGAGGCCAAGCGGGTCAAGTCGGTCGGCGTGGTCAGCCTCGCCGTGGCCGGACCTCTCGCTGTGGCCTAGCCCGCCTTTTCCGCCAGCTCCAGGAACTGGCGCTTGGACGCCAGCGCCTGCTCGGCCTCCTTGACGCGCTTCGCGTCGCCGGCCGCCTGTGCCCGGGCGAGCCGCTGCTCCGCCTCCGCCACCTGCTCGCGCATCTGCTTGAGCAGCGGGTTGTCCTTCGGGGTGGTCTTGCGCCACGCCGAGTCCATCGCGACCCGGATGCGCTCCTCGGCGGCCCGCCACCGGCGGTCCAGTGAGGCGGTGGACTCCCGCGGCACCCGGCCCGCGTCGTGCCACGCCGCCTGGGCGTCGCGCAACTTGTTCTGCGCGGCACGGGGATCGGCGTCGACGTCGACCGCCTCGAGCTCGGCCAGGATGGCCTGCTTACGGTCGAGGTTCTCCTTGAACTCCGCGTCCCGGGCGGAGAAGACCTCGCTGCGGCGGGTGAAGAAGGCGTCCTGGGCGGCGCGGAAGCGCTCCCACAGGCGCTGCTCGGCCTCCTTGGCCGCGCGCGGCGCCGCCTTCCACTCGGTCATCAGCTCCTTGAGCCGGTTGGCCGTGCTCGACCACTCGGTCGACTCGGCCAGCGTCTCGGCCTCCTTGACCAGCTCCTCCTTGGCACCCTGGGCCTGCTTGCGCTGGCCGTCGAGGGTGGCGAAGTGGGCGCCGCGGCGACGGGTGAAGGCGTCGCGCGCGGTGGCGAACCGCTTCCACAGCTCGCCGTCGGTCTTCTTGTCGACGCCGCGGATGGTCTTCCACTCGTCGAGGATTTCCTTGATCCGGTCGCCGGCCGTCTTCCACCCGGTGGAGTCGGCGGCGATCTTCTCGGCCTCCTCGACCAGGGCGGTCTTGCGGGCCAGCGCCTCGGTGCGGGCCACCTCGCGCGCCGCCCGGGCCTCACCGGCCTTCTCCTCGGCGAGGGTGGCCAGGCGCTCGAGCCGCGCGGTGAGCCCGTCGATGTCGCCGACCACGTGCGCCTCGTCGAGCGTGGCGCGCAGCCGCTTCACGCTGGAGAGCGAGTGCGACGCGTCGGCGGCGCCGGACTTGAGGCGGGCCTCGACCAGCTCGACCTCGGTGACCAGGTCGGCGAACCGCCGCGCGAAGTGGGCAAGTCCCTCTTCCGGGGTACCCGCCTGCCAGGAGCCGACCACCCGGTCGCCCTCGGCGGTCTTCACGTACACGGTGCCGTCGGCATCCACCCGCCCGAAGGCCGTCCAGTCGTTCATGACCTCATCCTCAGTTCTCCCGGAGTCACCGGACCCGTCGGGCCGGCGGCACCGCCATAGCGCAGTCGAACGCTCAACTCTTCTCTGGGCATTCTTTCTCGCGCATTGTCACAGGTCCAACCCGGTTAGGGGGAAGCGCCCACCGATGACCGTGACCCAACCTTGTCCTACGGTTGCTCCGTGCCGTTCCGAGTAGTTCCGCGCGTAATCACCGTCGTGGGACCAACCGCAGCGGGAAAGTCCGCTTTGAGCATCGCACTCGCGCACCACCTCGACGGTGAGGTGGTCAACGCCGACTCGATGCAGCTCTACCAGGGGATGGACATCGGAACGGCGAAGGTGACCATGGCCGAGCGCGAGGGCGTACCGCACCATCTTCTGGACATCTGGGACGTCACGGTGCCGGCCGCGGTGGCCGAATACCAGGCCCTCGCCCGGGCCGCGATCGACGACATCCTGGCCCGTGGGCGGGTACCGCTGCTGGTCGGCGGGTCGGGCTTGTACATCCGGGCGGTCCTCGAGGAATTCGACTTTCCGGGCACCGACCCGCAGATCCGGTCCCGGCTCGAGGCGGAGCTGGCCGCGGACGGGACGGCGGCGCTCTTCGCCCGGCTCCGCACCTGGGATCCGGCGGCGGCCGAGAAGATCCTGCCGTCGAACGGCCGGCGGATCGTCCGGGCGCTGGAGGTGATCGAGCTGACCGGCCGCCCGTTCACCGCGTCGCTGCCCGCGCCGACGCCGCATTACCCGTCGGTGCAGATCGGGGTGGACCGGGAGGCCGCC
>DASWMR010000559.1:0-6138 GCA_036399635.1 Actinoplanes sp.
GATCCAGCCGGCGGCCAGAGCACGATGACCATCCGGGTCGCGATACGCCACTGGCCGTGCAGAGAGATAAGTCGCGGTACGCCACTGGCCGTACAGAGAGGTAATCAGTTCGGTTTGTTGCTGCTCGGACATGCTGGCGTAGACGTACGCGGGCGCATACTGGCGGTGACCTCGTTGGGGGTTCAGGCTCTTGTGTGAACCTGATCCGAACCCACGGCGAGGACTTTGGTTTGTCTCTCTTGCTGAGCGTGTTCACCAACCGCGTCACCAGTTACGTACCGAACCTCTGACTACGCGCTTAGCCGAGTCGCCGTAGCGGAGTCGTCGCCGTAGCCGAGTCGCCCTGGCGGAGTCGCGGCCCGCACTTCCCTCGTTGTTGATCCAAAGCCGGGCGGCGGCGACAGGGCGTAGGCGCTGGCGAAGATGGCGTCGAACAAGCGGCCCAGCGTGTCGGTCACCACGAACGATCACCCAAGCGATCGCGCCGAGATCTCACCGCGCCGCCTGCACGCCGGCCCGGCCGGTGTGATGGTCGGGCACGGCGGGTTCCGCGGCCCGTCAAACCGGCGGCCAGCTATCTCGAATTCGGCCGTCAGCAGCCGCAAGCGCCGCCGCAGCAGCCACCTCCACCGGCCGACGGGCCCGGGGCGGTGGAGCCACCGCGGCCGGTGACTGCGACTGTGGACAGCAGTTTCACCGTGTCGCCGTGGCCCTGCGGACACGTGGTCGGCTCCGATGCTTCGCGCATCGGACGGCTGACCTCAAAGGTGTCGCCGCAAGCGCGACACCGGAACTCGTAACGCGGCATCGGCAAAGCCTAGCCGGGCCGCCCTGCTCAACCCACGCTCAATCCCATTCTCTCCGCGCACCCACGCCGGAAGACCCACGCATGTAGCGCGGTGGCTACTCCGTGGGCGCAAGATCTGGATTGGACCAGCGCCGAACAACATGCTCCCTCAAATATGCTATCTAATCGGTATTAAAGCCATTTACCCTAGGCATCAAGCCGCGACCAACACACTTCTTCCAGCTTGCGAAGCCCTTAGTTCCGATTCGTCTAACCGAAATTGACGGCAAGTTATCCACAGACGTCTACGCGGCCACCCGCGACGGGACCTTGTTGGGTAGTGTCGGTCGGGTGACGGAGGGGCCGGGCAGACCTACGAAGCGACCCGCTTTTCGCGCTATGGCGCCGCATGAGGGCGGGCCGCTCGGTAGCTCCGGCGCGGCCCCCGAGCCGCCTCCGACCGAGGCCGACACCACGAGCACGGGGCATCAGTCGATCGTGCCGGAGCCGGGCGAAACGCGACCCGTCGTCGCCCCGCGAAGGCCACCCGATGACCACGACAGGGGGGCATCCGCTGCCGCTCATAGCGAGCGAGCCGACGCCACGTCAAACAGGCACGCTGCAACCGGTCACCCACCGAGCATTAAGCAGGAAAGCCACCACCCGGCGCCGACCGGAGCGCCAACGGCGGCCGCAGTATCAGCGACGGCAGGCCTAGCCAGCACAGGTCCCGCCAGCACAAGCCCCGCCCAAGCGGGCCTGCCCGCCGCAAGCCCCGCCGGGGGCCTTGCTGGGGCTGGCCTAGCCAAAGCAGGCGTCACTGATGCGGGCGTCGCCGGTATGGGTTCTGCCGGTGCAGAAGCAGCGACTACGACATCCACATCGGCTGCGGCCGGCGCGGCCGATCAGCCTGGTGCCGGTGATGCGAGAGCCACGGTCTCGGGCCTGAGCAGCTCGGCAATCGGCACCGCAGCCGCCGGCGGCGCGGCATCAAGTGGGATCGCTGCGGCCCTGGGCGCAGGCGATGCATCCGCAGGCGGCATCACCCGCAGCGGCATCCCCCCGGTAGCGAGCGGTGCCGCAGCGGGCGGAAGCGCTGCTGTCGAGAGTGCGGGCACGATGGGTACACCCCGCGCGGCCGCTGGCGCACACCGCAGAGCGACAAGCGACGCAGCACCCGCCGGACCCACTGCCGAGGTCAGCAACGCGGCATCCCCCGGCAGAACCATCGGCGACGGCGGGGAAAAGATCGGCATTTCCAGAAACCCCGCCCCCACGGAAGAGAACGCCATTCCCGGGGCGGCTGCCGTCGCCCGCAACACGGCCGGACCGGGCGGCAGCACCGCAGCGACCGCCGACAACGTGCCGGGACCGGGCCGCAACGCAGCAGCTTGTGGCGGCAGCGCAACGGGATCGTCCGGCAACGCGGCGGCTTCTGGCGGCAGCACAGCCGGCTCCGGCAGCACGGCGAGTGTCGGTAGCAGCGCCGCGGGCCCCCCCAGCCTGACCCCAGCAGGCACTACCGGCAGCGCAGCAGGTCCCGGCAGCAACGCAACCCGCTCCACCGGCAACGCAACCACACCCAGCAGCAACGCAGCCAGCTTCGGCAGCAACGCAACCGGCTCCAGTGGCAACGCGACCAGCCCCAGCAGCAACGCAACCAGCTCCACCCGCACCGCAGCCAGCCCCGGCAGCGACGCAACCGGTTCCAGCGGCAGGGCGGCGGGATCCGGCTTCGGGTCTGCGGGTGCCGGTGGCGGAGCGGCGGGTTCCGGTGGCGGGGCGGCCGAGGTGGGGGGAATTCGGCGGGCTAATCCGGTTCAGGTCGTGCGGCGGGTCGGGCGGAGCACGTCGGCCTGGGCCAAGCGGCCTGTTGGGCGCCTCATCGTGCCGGCGGTCATTGCCCTTCTGCTGGTGGGGGCGGCCGGGACTGCCGGGGCCTACTTGGTGCCGAAGGCTCTGAGTGCTGCACCACTGCCCAGTACCACCCCGGAATTTCCCGGGAACGACGCGGGCGCCTCGGCGGGACTGCCCACCGGGCCGGCTGGCGGTGGGGTGCTGCCGGGGTCGGCGGGTCTTCCTCCGGCGGCTACCGCGCCGGCCCTGCCCGCGGTGACCGGTGCACGGCCGGCCGACGCGCTGGACGGGTGGGCGCAGCAGGTCGGCACCCGGGTCGGTATTCCGGTGGTCGCCGTGCAGGCGTACGGGTATGCCGAACTTGTTCTTGCCCGCACCATGCCCTCCTGCCACCTGAGCTGGACCACCGTCGCAGCGATCGGGAAGGTCGAGTCGTCGCACGGGAGCCACAACGGTTCGGTGCTCGGGGCGGACGGGTTGGTGGATCCGCCGATCTATGGGCTGCCGCTGGACGGCAAGGGCGGTCGGCAGGAGATCCGGGACACCGATCGCGGCCTGCTCGACAAGGACACCACTTATGACCGGGCGGTGGGTCCGCTGCAGTTCATTCCGGCGACCTGGCTTCTCTACAAGGTCGACGCCGACAACAGCGGCGCCGCCGACCCCAACGACATCGACGATGCGTCACTGGCGGCGGCCACCTACCTCTGCCAGGGCGGGCGGGACATGGCCAAGGCCGATTCCTGGTGGGACGCCATTCTTTCGTACAACGCGGTCCGGCCGTACGCGCAGGAGGTCTTCGACGCCGCCAACGAATACGGTCGGACCAGTCGCGGCTGAGATCCACCACGCAACGCACAGTGACGGCCACATACACATTTAAGTTGGGAGCACTTCCCAGGGCGTCCGGTTACCGGCAAGCTGTACGGGTGAGGGTCCGTGAATGGGATCCCCGGTCGGCATCGGCGGGGGAGGTCCGATCGCTCGTGGAGACGGTCAACATGGTGTTGGCTCTCGATCTCCCGGACGATCCACCGTGGCAGGACGTCCAGGTCCGTGAGTACCTGGCCGAGACCATGCCGGGCGAGCGCCGGATCAGCTGGGTCGCCGAGGACGATCGGCTGCCCGAGGGCGAGAGTGAGATCTTCGCGCACGTCAGCATCCTGCTACTCGGCGACATCGGAGTGCTCGAGGTGCTGGTGCGGCCCGAGCTTCGGCGGCGTGGCCTGGGTCGGCAGCTCGTCGCGGTCGCGGCCCGCCGGGCGTACCTGGAAGGATTTTCCTCGATCGGCGTCGAAGCGATCGGCGGCACCCCGGCGATCCCGTTCTACGAGGCGCTCGGCTTCGAGAAGGAGTACGTCGAAACCCGTAGCGTGCTGACCCTGGCTTCGGTGGACTGGCCGGCCCTCGGCGAGATGGCGAAGAGCATCGGCGCCGGCTACCGGGTGGAGCATCACCCCGACGGGCCGCCCGATCACCTGCTGGAGGCGTACGCCCAGGCGAAGCTCGAGGCGCAGGACGACAACGACGAGCTCGACCTGGCACCGCGCTCGTCCGACCCGCAACGGCTCCGAGACTCTCTCGACACGTTGCACCGGCGCGGCCTCAAGCCGTACATCGTGCTCGCCATCCACGAGCCGACCGGTGAGGTGGCGGGGCTGACCGAGGTGGTCGTCCCGGCTCAGCACCCGGAGCGCGCCGATCAGTACGACACGATCGTGGTGCGGGAGCATCGCGGTTATGGCATCGACCGGGCCATCAAGGCGCGGATGCTGTTCGAACTGCGGGCAGCCGAGCCCGGCCTGCGCGACGTGCAGACGTGGAACGCCCAACACAACGAATCAATGCTGAAGGTTAACGCCGAATTGGGCTACCAGCCTGATCGCGACTGGTATGAGTACGGTGCCGACGTTGCGCAACTGGTACAGGCTATGGAACCCACGGACTGATATCGGCCTCTACTGTCGGCTTACCCCCTGTTAAGTCGTCGTGGAGGCTTCGTGCGCCATAACCGCATACTGCCCATCATCGCCGCGCCCATCATGGCCGTCGGCGTTCTCTTTCCGGGTGTGGCACACGCCGCAGCCGAACCGTTGACCATCGGTGCCGTCGAGGGCAGCACCGTCACCACCCCGCGCACTCACCGGTCGCCCTACGCGCCGGCCACCGGCAACGGCGCGAGCACCGACAAATATCAGGTGCGCGGCGTGGTCACCCAGCTCGCCCTGTCACACACCAACACCGGTACCAACCAGTACGGCTTCTTCCTCCAGAGCCGCAACGGATTCACCGACGGTGACCCGACCAGCTCGGATGGCATCTTTGTCTACATGGGCTCGTTCACCACGTTGCTCGGCGACTACACGCCCAAGGTCGGCGACGAGATCGTGGTCAACGCTCGGGTCAGCGAGTACTCCAGTTTCACCGAGCTGAGCGCCGCCGAGTGGGTCTCCACGCTGGCCACCGGGCTCGAGGTGGCCGCCGAGGTGCAGATCGACAACGCGATCCCACCCGCCGAGCGGGATGCCGCAGACCTCTTCTGGGAGCGGCACGAGGGCATGCAGCTGCGGGTGCGGGCCGGCTCCGGCGTGGTCTCGAACACCAAGACGTACGCCAGCACGGACGACGCCGAGATCTGGGTGATCGACCGCGACGACCCGCTGCTGAAGCGCCACGACCCGTACGCCCGGCGGGTCTTCCGCGACGCCCACCCGAAGGACGACCAGCCGGGCCTGGTGGACAACGGCAACGGCAACCGGATCATGCTGGGCCCGATGGGTGTGAAGGCGGCCGCGAACGACAGCCACGTCGTGCTGCCGTCGGCCCGCACCTTCGACACGGTCAAGAACGACGCGGTCGGCGGGCTCTACTACGGGTTCAGCAAGTACGGCATCCAGGTGTCCGACATCGCGTTCAAACCGGGCGGCGACCCGTCGAAGAACAGTCCGCCGAAGCCGGCCAACCGCGCCCGCGAGGTGGCGATCGCCACGTTCAACGTGGAAAACCTGTACGACTTCCGGGACGATCCGTTCGACGGCTGCGACTTCACCGGCAACACCGGCTGCACCGGGGTCAGCCCGCCGTTCGACTACGTTCCGGCCACCAAGGCGGCATACGACACCCGGCTCGGCGAGCTGGCCCAACAGGTCGTCAAGGACCTGCACGGCCCCGACCTGATCCTCACTCAAGAGGCCGAGGACCAGGACATCTGCACGGTGGTCCGGCGGGCCCTGACCTGCGGCACCACCGACAACGCGGACGGTAAGCCGGACACCCTGCAGGAGCTGGCGTTGAGCGTCGCGGCGCTTGGCGGCCCGGCGTACGACGCGGCGTTCGACCGGTCCGGCGCGGACGCCCGGGGCATCACCTCGGCCTTCCTCTACCGCACCGACCGGGTGAAGCTGGCCGCGGCCACCGCGAGCGACCCGATCCTCGGTTCCGCGCCGCAGGTCAGCTACCGCAGTGCCGGCCTGCCGTCCAACGCCGACGTGTCC
>DASWMR010000560.1:0-6176 GCA_036399635.1 Actinoplanes sp.
GCTAAGCGACGAGGGCGTACGCCACGCCGGCCGCCGCGGTCACCGAAGTGGCCACGACCAGGGCGAGGCTCATCTGGCGGGTGCGCCGGTCGGTGTCCGCCTGCGGGCGGTCGAGTGCGGCCAGCAGGACGCCGCCGAGCACGGCCAGCACGGCTGTCACGGTGGCAAAGGCAATCATCATGGTCGATTGCATACGGTGCCGGGTCCCGGCGTTCGGCGGGGGAACCCAAGGTGAGCAGTTCGTGAACGTCTCCCGCCCTAGAGCGGCGCGAGGACCCGGAGGCGGTCGATCATCGTGGACAGCTCCCGCAGGGTCTCCGGGTCGCGCCGCCGGCCCGCGGTGTCGACGATCTCGGTGAGGTCGGACAACAGGGCGGCGGCCTGGTGCGGATCGCCCAGCTGGGCCAACGCCTGGGCGGCCAGCCAGTTGCAGTACCCGGCGTCGGCACCCGCGTCGCGCATCTGGTCGACGAGGACCAGGCACAGCTTGTCGTATGCGGTGGCCAGCACCAGCCGGGCCAGGCCGTCGGTGGCCTGCATCCACTCCGGCGTGCCCGGGAACAGGTCGCGCACCACCTCGAACGTGTCGACGCCCTGCTGCCACCGCTCCGCCGCCACGCTGTCCCGGCCCATCGCCAGCAGGGTGCCCGCGATCCGTTCCCGGTCGGCCTGCGGGCCCTGCGAGATCAGTTCGTCGAGCATGCGCCCACCGAGCGCGAGGTTGCGTTCGGCGCGGCGCCGGCAGCCCTCCGCGGTCGCCTGGCCGAGGTGCCGCAGCGACAGCACTGCGCCGGGAACGGAACCCCGGTCGGCCACCGAGCCGCCCGCACGGACCAGCCTCTCGTGCACCCGGCCGGACCACCGGACGGCGGCCGGCCGGTAGAGCCGGGTCTCGAGGTGCCGGTACGGGTTCGCGTGGTGCTCGTCGGCGACGTCGACGCGTACCGCATCGGTCGTCGCCTCCGCGAGGAACCCGCGCAGCGCGCCCGGGTCGGCCGTGGCCACCCGGTGGTCGGCGTCGAGCGCGAGCACCCACATGGCCGAGCACCCGGCCGCCGCCTGATTACGCGCGGCCCCGAAGTCGCCGTCCCAGGTGCCGCGGGTGACCGACGCCCCGAAGCGCTCGGCCACCTCGGCGGTGCCGTCGCCGGAGCCGGTGTCGTGCACGTGGATCTCGTTGACCACCCCGGCCAACGATTTCAGGCACCCGGGAAGCGTGCCGGCCTCGTCCTTCACGATCAACACCGCGGCGAGTAGGGGTGTGCTCATGTCGGTTCCGTTCCTCTGGCTGGGCTTGTCGCTGAGGTGGCGAGCGGTCGGGCTACCGGTGAAGCGCGGGGGACCGTGAGTGTGAAGACCGCACCCCGGGGCTGGTGCGGCTCGTACCCGACGTCGAGGCCACCCGCCTGCGCGAGTTGCCGCACCAGGTAGAGCCCGAGGCCGGTGCCCGCCGTGGTGGTCGCGACCCCGGAGTCGGCGCGGGCGAACCGGTCGAACAGGTGCGGGACGAATTCCGGCGGTACGCCCTCACCGTGGTCGGCCACCCGGATCGCCACCTGCTCGCCGGCGTTCAGCACGGTCACCTCGATCGGCGGGCTGCCGTACTTGGTGGCGTTGGTGAGCAGGTTGCCCAGGATCAGCTGCAGCTGGGCCGGGTCGGCGAGGCCGGTGGTCTCGTCCGGGGCGATCACCGAGACCGGGGTACCCGCGCTGATGTGGTGGCGGCGACCGCCTCGCGCACGATCTGCGAAGTCGCGGGTGGCGACGACCGGATCGGCCAGCGCCATCTGCGCCTGCACGCGCTCGCGCAGGAGCTGGTCGGCGGCGATGCTCGACATGAACTGACTCAGCACGCGTACGCCGCTGACATAGCGGTCCACCACCGCCTGGCGGCTGTGGTTCTGTTGCCAGGCCAGGAGGCCGGTGCCCACCATCACCAGCAGCAGCCACATCTTCAGCGGCACCACCGCCGGCCGCCACCACGCGCGCAGCCCGCGCAGGACACGCATACCCGGTAATCGGCAGCTGGCGGCCGGATCTGAGCCGTTCGGCAACGAGCCGGAAATGTTGACACCCTCCGGGACCGGGCTAGCATCGGTCGGCATCTATCGGAGGAGACCCATGTCCATTCCTGTCAAGCGGCGAGCTGCCCTAGCCGGTGCCCTGGTGAGCGTGGTGGTGGCCGGTGCCGCGGTGGCCGTGCACGCGCAGGCCGCGGCGGCCGGTTGCCGCGTGCAGTACACCCTCGGCGGCCAGTGGGGCGGTGGCTTCACCGCTAACGTCGCGGTCACCAATCTCGGCGACACGCTGCCGGGCTGGGAGCTGACGTGGGCGTACGCCGCCGGGCAGACGGTCGCGCAGGCCTGGGGCGCCGAAGTGTCGCAGAGCGGGTCGCAGGTGACCGCAGCGAACGTCGGCTACAACCAGGATCTCGCCTCGGCCGCGACGGTGTCGTTCGGCTTCAACGGCACGTGGACCGGGTCGAACCCGGTGCCGGAGGCCTTCGCCCTCAACGGCGTGGCCTGCACCGGCACCACCGCCGAGCCGAGCACCTCGGCCAGCCCCACCGCTTCTCCCGCGCCGACGAGCGCCGGGCCGACCAGTGCCGGGCCGACCAGTGCCGGGCCGACCAGTGCTGGGCCGACCAGTGCTGGGCCGACGAGTTCCGCGCCGGCCACTCCGGTGCCGGTGGCGACCCCCACCATTCCGCCGGCCACCGTGCCGAACCCGGGCGCGGTCTCCGGGGACATTGGGACGCACGACCCGACGATCGTCAAGACCCCGGCGGGCACCTACATCGTGGCGCAGACCGGTGACAACGTCGCGCTGAAGACCTCCACCGACCTCAAGACGTTCCGCAACGCCGGCGCGGCCTTCCCGAACGGGGCGTCCTGGACGAGCCCGTACACGGCCGGCAGCAAGAACCTGTGGGCGCCGGACATCTCGTACCACAACGGCAAGTACTACATGTACTACTCCGCGTCCTCGTTCGGATCGAACCACTCGGCGATCTTCCTGGCCACGAGTACCACCGGGGCGTCCGGTTCGTGGACCAACGACGGCCTGATCATCGAGTCCGCCACGTCCGACAACTTCAACGCGATCGACCCGAACCTGCTCGTCGACGACACCGGCAAATGGTGGCTGTCGTTCGGCTCGTTCTGGTCGGGCCTGAAGCAGATCGCGCTGGACCCGGCGACGGGCAAACGCTCCGGCACCTCGCTGACCGCGGTGGCCGGCCGCAACGGCGGCGCGATCGAGGCGCCGTACATCTTCAAGCACGGCGACTACTACTACCTGTGGGTCTCGTTCGATCTCTGCTGCAAGGGCGCGTCCAGCACCTACCGCATCATGGTGGGCCGCTCGACCAGCCCGAACGGCCCGTTCGTCGACAAGGCCGGCGTCAACCTGAACTCGGGCGGCGGCACCCAGGTCCTCGCCGGGCACGGCAGCATCCACGGGCCCGGGCACCAGGCGGTCTTCGCGGACACCGACGCCGAGGTGCTGGTCTATCACTACTACGCCGACAACGGCGCGTCGCTGCTCGGCCTCAACCTGATCGGCTACGACACGGCAGGTTGGCCCTTCGCCTACTGACCCGATCGGCTGGCCCCGCACACGATCGAGCCGGCAACCCCCCTCGGGTGCCGGCTCGATCGGTGCGGCGGTTCGACGGTCAGTAGCCGCCGGTGGTTCCGGTGGTGCGGTTGATCGGCAGGGTGGCGGCCTCCGCGGCGGGGTAGGCGGGCTGTGCCGGGATGCCGGCCGGGTAGTCGCCGGTGGAGCGGTCCGAGAGGTTCGAGGCCTCTTGCTCGGCGGTGTTGAGCCAGCGCTCCCACCGGTTCTGCATGGGCTTGATGGCGCCGCCACCGACGCCCACGATGAGCACCCCGGCGATGATCGCGAGGACGGTGATCAGAATCGGGGTGGTGACCGTGGTGGCCACGCCGATCTGGTTGAGTGCGGCGATGATGCCGAGGCCGAGGATGAACACCGACGCGATGTTCGCCAGGATCCGGCCGTAGGACAGGCCGCCGAGGCTCGCGATGACGAGGTCCTTGACGCCCTTGGCGATGGCCGCGGCCACCACGATGATGATGATGGCGACGAACGCCTGGGGCAGCCACTTCACGACGCTGGTGATCAGATCGGAGATCGGGTTCGGGCCCCAGATGCCGAAGGCGAGCTGCAGGGTGAACAGCAGGATCGCGTAGTACACCAGCTTCGCGACGATGTCGCTGGCGTCGTACTTGGAGCGCTGGAGGGCGGTCTTGACGCCGCCCCGCTCGACGAGACGGTCGAAGCCGACGCGCTCGAGGACCTTGTCGATGATCTTGCGGACGGCCTTGGCGATGAGCCAGCCCACCAGCAGGATGACCAGGAAGGCCAGCGCTTTCGGCAGGAACAGCAGGACGGAGCGCAGCATGTCGCCGACGCCATCGGTAATTCTGTCTGACATGGAGAATTCCTCAGCTTTGAATGCTCGGGGGATCATTGCGAGCGCCCCAGTACCCCGCCGAGTGGCGACTCTAAACGCTGGCCGGTGTTGTCGGCTGACATAGTTTAGGGCATAAACGTAGAACGGCTTCATCATCACAGAGCGGTCATATCATCTGAAGTAAATCGGCTGATACAAGGTCAAACCGGGCCTTGATAGGAGGGTATTTCGCTCCAGCGCGGTCGCTCAAGGCAGGCCGTTTATGTCGTAAACCGCTGATTGTTCTGTCGGTTCTGGCTCGGGTGGGGCTTGTTCTGCCGGCCGCCCGAGGCGAATTCCTCAGCAGTGCGGCATCCATAGAAGAGGGCTCCGGGTCGCTCGCGAGACTCCTACGGCTGGGTGCGGCCGGCGGACGGAGGGATCAAGCGCACGCCATCATCGGCTGCACCCGAAGGGCGCCGGACGCCTGCTGTGGGGACGTACCGACGGTCCGGCACATCGATCTCGGCCGCGCCCGGCGGCCGGACACGTCCCGACCTCCGGGTCACCTGGCCGTGGTGCCCAAATTGGGGCAGGACCGACTTGATTGCAAATTATCTGCAAACCCTAAGGGTTAACATTGACGCTGATCTGTGTTGTCCTGTTAACGGGAAAGCGCTTGCCCCCAAACGTGGCCTCGAGGGTCTGCATCGGCATGACCGCAGGTCATGCGTGGTGCAGAAACGTCTCTTGTGTCCATTGAGCGCTGACCCGGACCGTTCCTGGAACCGCATCCCCCATCGCGGTTCCACATCCCCCAAAGGAACAGGAGAGTTCCATGCGCAAGAAACTGCGGCGCCTCGTCCTCGGCGCCGGAGCCGGCGCGGCGTCCCTCACGCTGCTCAGCGTCGGCATCGTTGCCGCCAACTCGGCATCGGCCGACACGGCAGCGGCAACCGCGCAAGGCCCCAGCACCCTGCAATCCACCGCGCTGGTCGGCTGGGCCACTCAGAACGGCGGCACCACCGGCGGCGGCAGCGCCGCCACCACGACCGTGACCACCGCCGCCGCACTGACCACCGCGCTGGCAGCCACCGCCGCCGCGAACATCCGCATTTCCGGCACGATCTCGTGCACCGGCATGCTGCGGGTGCGGTCGGACAAGACGATCATCGGCAACTCGGGTGCCAAGGTCGTCGGCTGCGGTTTCAACATCAACGGTGACCGGAACGTGATCATCCGCAACATCGCGTTCAGCGGCTGGGACGACGACGCCATCAACGTGCAGGAGTCGGCGACCAACATCTGGATCGACCACAACGACTTCAGCAACGGCTACGACGGTGCGGTCGACATCAAGCGCGCCTCGGACTTCGTCACGGTGTCGTGGAACCACGTGTTCAGCCACGACAAGTCGTTCCTGCTCGGCCACAGCGACGACAACGCCAGCCAGGACACCGGCCACCTGCGTGTCAGCTACCACCACAACTTCTTCGACAGCAGCACGCAGCGGCACCCGCGGGTCCGGTTCGGCAACCCGGTGCACGTCTTCAACAACTACTACAAGAACAACAGCGGGTACGGCGTCGCGTCGACCGAGGGCGCGGGCGTCCTGGTCGAGGGCAACTACTTCGAGGGCGTCGACGACCCGTTCCACCTGGGCGAGGCCGACTCCAGCGCGGGCACCCTGGTGGCCCGCAACAACCAGCTGGTGAACTCCGGCGCCGGCCAGACCGGTGGCAGCGTCGCCTCGATCCCC
>DASWMR010000561.1:0-4963 GCA_036399635.1 Actinoplanes sp.
GTCCGCCGGGCCTTGCCGTGGTCGATGATGTCGCCCGCCACCCGCTTGGCCTGGTTGATCGGGATGGCGAAGGCGAGGCCGATGTTGCCCGCCTCGGTCTCGGTGCCGCCCACCGAGCGGATCACCGAGTTCACCCCGACCACCTGGGCGGCCGCGTTGACCAGCGGGCCGCCGGAGTTGCCCTGGTTGACCGCGGCGTCCGTCTGGATCGCCGCGTAGTAGCGGGTGGCGCCGCCCGGGTCGCCGGCCTGGATGGTGCGGTCCAGCGCGCTGATGATGCCCGAGGTGACCGTGTTGGCCAGCGACAGCGGCGAGCCGAACGCGAGCACCGGGTCGCCGACCGCGATCGAGTCGGAGTCACCGATCGCCATCGGGGTGAGACCGGACTTCGCCACCTTGATCACGGCGATGTCCGACTCCGGGTCGCGCCCGACCAGGCTGGCCCGGGCGGTGGAGCCGTCGCTGAAGGCCACCGACATGGTGTCGTCGGCGCCCTCCACGACGTGATCGTTGGTGATCACATAGCCGTCGGCGGAGACCACGAAGCCCGAGCCGATCGCCCCGGTCACCCGCACCGTCACGACGCTGGGCAGCACCTTCTTGGCGACGCCGGCGAGCGAATCGGGGGCCCGGTTGACCGCCGCCGGCGGGGTCGCCGCCGCACCGAGCTGGGTGCCGCCGACCGCGCCACCGCCGTTCAGGACCGCGAAGTAGTAACCCAGTGTGCCGCCCAGGCCGCCGGCGAGCAGAGCGGTGATCAGGCAGATCAGCACGATCGGGGTGAGCGAGCGGCGGGGCGCGTCCGGATCGGCGACGGCCTCGGGCGCGGGGCCGCTGCTCGGCGCCGCAGCCGACACGACCACGTGGGCCGGCGCGTAGGGATCGCGCCAGGGATCGGTCAGCGCCTCCGACCACCACGGCGACGGGGATGCGGACTGACCGGTGGCGGGCGGCGGAGTCGAGCCCGGGTTCCAGCCGTCGGTCACGTCGGTGCCTCCCCTTGTGGTCCTCAGGAGCGCGGCTCCCCCTCCAGAATGACACGGATTCGCGACCGAGCCCGGCCGCGGGCCGGGAATCCATCGACGCCCGGTGCATCCCGCGAGAGCCCCGCTCTACTCTCTTATCCGATGTACGCGGGTTCTTCCACTTGCATCCGCTCGCGCCCGGAGGTCGTCATCGTCGGTTCAGCCCGCTCATTCGGCACGCAACCGGTCCCGGCGTTGCAGTTCGCCGAGGCGTACGCGTACGAGGACGTCATCCTGCAGACCGCCCGCAACCTGGCGCACGAGCTGGGGCTGGAGGGGGTCACCCCGGCCGCCGGGTCGGTGCTGCGCCTGCTGGCCGCCGCGGGCAACGCCAAGGCGGTGGTGGAGATCGGCACGGGAACCGGGGTCAGCGGCGTCTGGCTGCTGCGCGGCATGCGCGCGGACGGGGTGCTGACCACCATCGACGTGGAGAACGAGCACCAGCGGATTGCCCGGCGGATCTTCTTGGAGGCGGGCTTCACCCCGTCGCGTACCCGGATCATCACCGGCCGCGCCCTGGACGTGCTTCCCCGGCTCGCCGACGGCGTCTACGACCTGATCTTCGTGGACGCGGACGCCACCGAGTTCGGCGCCTGCGCCGAGGCGGCCCTGCGGCTGCTCCGCCCGGGCGGTGTGCTGATCGTGAACGGTGCGCTGGCCGGCGGCCGGATCAGCGACCCGTCCGCCCGGGACGTGGACACGCTGACCATCCGCGAGACGGTGCGCGCGGTACGCGAGTCGGAGGAGTGGATCCCGGCGGTGATCCCGTCGGGCGCGGGTCTGCTCACCGCGGTCAAGCGCTGAGCCTCATCGGGGCATCGGGGCATCGGGGCATCGAGCGCGGTACACCCGGGAGCATGACCTTTGCTGAATACGTGGAAAGCCCGCCGGTACGGGCGGTACCGTACCGGCGGGCTCGCGTGAAACGTCAGCCGGCGATTGCCTTCAACGCGTCACCCAGCGCATTGGCCTCGTCCGGAGTCATCTCAACGACGAGACGGCCACCACCTTCCAGCGGGACGCGCATGACGATGCCACGACCCTCCTTGGTGACCTCCAGCGGACCATCGCCCGTCCGCGGCTTCATCGCCGCCATCTTGTCTCCCCTCAGACCTACATCAGGGTGTCGGTGGGTTTCCCCACTGCCACTTCAGCAACATCACGTGCTCAGCCCCACGTGACGTGGTTCTTCGTATCCGACCGGTCGCCGAGGGCCATCGCGCGTGCTAACGCGACCCGGCCACCGTGCCGATCAAACATTTTCCCTGATGAACACCGGCGAACCCAAACCCAGCCCGGGCGGATGTGACAGCATCTAGCATATCGCCTTTTGGGCTGTCACAATGTGCGGTCATGCAGGCGCGGTCGGCACTCTTCGACCTGTACGGTGACTATCTTCGTCCCAGAGGTGGTCGTGCACCGGTGGCCGCCCTGGTCAAGCTGCTGGCACCGCTGGGCATCGCCCCGCCCGCCGTCCGCACCGCGGTGTCCCGGATGGTCCGCCAGGGATGGCTGCACCCGATGCGACTGACCGCCGGCCCGGGTTATCTGCTCACTCCGAAAGCCGCCCGGCGACTCGACGAGGCGGCCGCCCGGATCTACCGCACCGGCCGCGCCGGGTGGGACGGCCGGTTCGACCTGATCCTGCTCGCCACCCAGCTGCCCAAGCGGGACGCCGGCCGGCTCGCCTTCCTCGGCTACGGTCCGCTCGGCGAGCATGCCTGGGTTGCTCCCCGGCACGCCGACGAGGTCGACGCCGTGCTCGTCGAAACCGGGATCGGTTACGAGCGGTTCAGCGCCGGCCACGCGGCCGGGTCGCCCGGTGCCGCGGAGGTCGTCGGCCGGGCCTGGGATCTGCCGCGGCTCGCCCGGTCGTACGAGGAGTTCGTCGCCGACCTGCGGCCGGTGGTGGGCTCGGTGACCGTCCGCAGCAGTGACGAGGAGGCGTACGCGGCGCGGTTCCGCCTGGTGCACGCCTGGCGCAACTTCCTGTTCCGCGACCCGCAACTGCCGCCGTCGCTGCTGCCGGCCCGCTGGCCCGGTGCGAGCGCGGCCGGCTTCTTCGACCGGCACTCGGCCCGGTTGCGCCCGGCCGCCGACCGATACGTGGAACGGTGCCTGCACTCGGTGGGGCGCGGACGTGTGGGACTCTCAGAGCCATGACTGCCGTCCGACCGCCCACCCACCACCCCAGAGCGGACTGAAGATGGATTCCCTGCTAGTCGACCGCACCGGCGCGGTAGTGACCCTCACCCTGAACCGCCCGGACGCGATGAACGCCCTGGATGTCGGTCTCAAGGAGGCCCTGCGCGACGCCCTGAGCGCGCTGGAGACCGATCGGTCCTGCCGGGCCATCGTGCTCGCCGGAGCCGGCACCGCATTCTGCGTCGGCCAGGATCTGCGCGAGCACGCCGAGCTGCTGCAATCCGGCCGTACCGACCTGGACACGGTCCGGGTGCACTACAACCCGATCGCCCAGCGGCTGGCCAGCATGCCGAAACCGGTGATCGCCGCGGTGCGCGGCACTGCTGCCGGGGCGGGCGCGTCGTTCGCCCTGCTCGCCGACTTCCGGGTCGGCGGACCGCAGACCCGGTTCCTGATGGCCTTCGCAAACGTGGGCCTGGCCGGCGACAGCGGCGTGTCGTGGTCGCTGCCGCGCATCGTCGGGCATGCCCGGGCGCTCGAGCTGCTGCTGCTGGCTGAGCCGTTGGGCGCCCAGGCGGCGTACGAGATGGGTCTGCTCTACCAGCTCCTGGAAGACGACGAGCAGGTGCTGCCGGTCGCGCAGGAGCTGGCCGCGCGGCTGGCCGCCGGGCCGACCGTGGCCTACGGCGCGATCAAGCGCGAGCTGTCCATCGGCGACGCCGGCACGCTCTCCGACGCGCTGGCCGCCGAAGCACAGGCCCAGGCCATCTGCGGGGCGACCGCCGACCACCGGGCCGCAGTGACCGCCTTCGTGACCAAGCAGAAGCCTTTGTATCAGGGTCGTTAACACGTCGAGCACTGGTGCTATGACCGTTCTGGGATCGCGACATTCGTTTATGTCGATGCTTAAGCTCCTCCCCGAAGCGTCCTACCCGGACGCACATTTCGTTGGGGAGGGCCCGGATGGCCAAATGGCGGATCGTTCTGAGCACGGCGTTGGCCGCGCTCACCGTGGCTGCTTGGGGCGCGACCGCGTCCCCCGCCGCCGCCGCACCGCCGATCTCGGGTGACAGTGCTGTCACCCCGGCTGTGGTCGGTGGCACTCGCGCGACGCTGGGCGAGTTCCCATGGATGGTCCGGCTGTCGATGGGCTGCGGCGGCGCGCTCTACAGCCCGACGCTGGTGCTCACCGCGGCGCACTGCGTCAGCAGCACCGGCACGAACACCTCGATCACCGCCACCTTCGGCGTCGTCGACCTGCAGTCGACGAGCAAGATCACCCGGAAGTCCAACTACGTCTACGTGGCCCCCGGCTACAACGGTAACGGCAAGGACTGGGCGCTGATCCGCCTGGCCAGCGCGGTCACCGGCATCGCCACGCTGCCGATCGCGACCACCTCGACCTACGACACCGGCACGTTCACCATCGCCGGCTGGGGTGCGGCGAGCGAGAACGGCTCGCAGCAGCGCTACCTACTGAAGGCCACGGTCCCGTTCGTCAGCGACACCACCTGCAACTCGTCGTCGATGTACGCGGGTTCGGTCATCGCGTCCAACGAGATCTGCGCGGGCTACACCGCCGGTGGTGTGGACACCTGCCAGGGCGACTCGGGCGGCCCGATGTTCCGCAAGGACGCGAGCGACGCCTGGATCCAGGTCGGAATCGTGAGCTGGGGCGACGGGTGCGCCCGGCCGAACAAGCCCGGCGTCTACACCCAGCTGAGCTACTTCGCCGCGAACATCAAGTCGGCCGCCACCACCCTCGGCGGCTGACCAGGCAGTTCACAAGGCGG
>DASWMR010000562.1:0-4868 GCA_036399635.1 Actinoplanes sp.
ATTCGCCTGCCACGGTGATCCCGACGGTGCGGCCGATGCCTGTCGGGCCGCGAAACGCCATTGACCGGCTTCGCTCCCGCGATCGCATCGAGTCCATCGCCCGGCTGCGTGCCGCGGTCCTGGCTTTGGACGAGGTGGACGTCTCCGGATGGGACGACAGCGCTCTGACCGAGCATCTTGACGAGATCTCAACGACCCTCTGCGCGATCGATGCGCAGCTGACCCGAGTCGCCGACGCGGTGCGAGCCAGAGGCTTCCGCATCGAGGAGCCGCTCGCGGCCTGACCACGCGGGGGTCCGGCGCTTCGCGGGCGATTCGGTTGAGCGCCGGCCGGCCGGCTGCGCGCGCTTCTACGGGGGAGTGCGTCGCGACCGGGGGAAATTGTCGTAGGTGGCTGCCAGGATGGGCGTCGTGCGATTCCTTGACCTGGCGGCCACCTCGGCTGCCGTGGCGGCTACGGCCGGGCGTAAGGCCAAGATTGAGCTGTTGGCCGAGGCGCTCCGGTTGTTGGACCCCGACGAGATTGCGGCGGGTTCGGCCTACCTCGCTGGGGAGCTTCGGCAGCGGCAGACCGGGGTGGGTTATGCGAGTCTTCGCGATCGGCCGGCGCCGGCCGAGGAGCCGACGCTGACCGTTGCCGGGGTTGACGCGGCAATTGCCGCGATCTCGGTCCTTGCCGGTGCCGGGTCGCAGGCTCGGCGGCGTGAGCTGGTGCAGGCGCTGTTCGGCGCGGCTACCGCTGACGAGCAGCGACTGTTGGTCGGGCTGTTCGGCGGCGAGCTGCGGCAGGGGGCGCAGGCGGGGCTGCTCGCCGATGCGATCGCTCGGGCGGCCGGGGCGCCCGTCACGGCGGTTCGGCGGGCGCTGCTGCTGTCCGGCGATCTGAAGCAGGTGGCCGTTGCGGCGCTTACCGGCGGGGCGCCGGCGCTGGCCGAGATGCATCTGCGAGTCGGCACCCCGCTGACGCCCATGCTCGCGCAGAGTGCGCCGGACGTCGGGGCCGCGCTGCTGGCCACCGGCACCCCGGCGACGGTCGACGTGAAGCTCGACGGCATCCGCATCCAGGTGCACCGCTCCGGCGACGATGTCGCCGTCTTCACCCGCAGCCTCGACGACATCACCCCGCGGATGCCGGAGGTCGTCGCGGCGGCGCGGCGCCTTCCGGCCCGCGAGATCGTGCTCGACGGCGAGGCCATGGCGCTCGATGCGAGTGGGCGGCCGCGGCCGTTCCAGGAGACGTCGAGCCGGGCCGCCACCCGCGGGTCGAAAGCGGGTGCGCCGCCTCCGGTCTCACTGAGTCCCTTCTTCTTCGACCTGCTGCATCTCGACGGCACCGACCTGCTCGACGAGCCGGGCCGGGTGCGCTGGGCAGCCCTGGCCGACGCCCTGCCGGCCAGTCTGATCGTCGGCCGCACGACGGCCACGTCCGAGCCGGAGGCCGCGGCGGCGTTCGCGGCGGCGCTCGCCGCCGGGCAGGAGGGCGTGGTGATCAAGGCGGTCGAGGCTCCCTACGACGTGGGGCGGCGTGGGTCCGCCTGGGTCAAGGTCAAGCCTCGACACACGCTCGACCTGGTGGTGCTCGCTGTCGAGTGGGGGCATGGGCGGCGTAAAGGCTGGCTCTCCAACCTGCACCTCGGCGCGCGCGACTCGCAGACCGGCGGGTTCGTGATGCTCGGCAAGACGTTCAAGGGGCTCACCGACGAGTTGTTGCGCTGGCAGACCGAGCGTTTCCAGCAGCTGGCGACCAGCGACAACGGCTGGGTCGTCGAAGTCCGGCCCGAGCAGGTGGTGGAGATCGCCTTCGACGGGGTGCAGACGTCCCCCCGCTATCCGGGCGGCGTGGCGTTGCGCTTCGCGCGGGTGCTCCGCTACCGCGACGACAAGCACGCCGACGAGGCAGACACGATCGAGGCAGTCCGGGCGATCGGCGGCCAGCTCGCGGCGGGCACAGATTAGCGGCGGGCGGCGACGGCCCGCCACTTCCGCTCGGTCGGCCTAATCCACCCGGCCGCCGGAGGCCGCGCGTTTGCGGTCGGCCTTTTCGACTCGGTCGGTGGTGGCGGCGCGTTTGCGGTCGGTCTCTTCGACTCGGTCGGTGGTGGCGGCGCGTTTGCGGTCGGCTTCCTCGACTCGGTCGGTGGGGGCCGATCGGCGGTGGTCTGCCGCCGCGACTCGGTCGTCGGAGCTTGGTCGGCCTGCTGGCCGGTGGGGCCGGGCGCTCTCCAGGGGGCGCTTTCCGGAACGCACGAGCGCCTCTTTACGGGCGTACCAGCCATACGCGACGAGGGTCATCGCCGCGAACAGCCACCACTGCACGGTGTACCCGCCGTTCTGCCACGCGTCCTCGTGGTCGATCGGGATGCGGGTGAACGCCGGATCGGCGGCTGGGGTCTGCTCGGCGAGCAGCACGTACGCCCCGTACACCGGGAAGGGCATCTCGTGGGCGAGGCGGGGCAGCGAGATCCGCCGGGTATCCAGCCGGCCGTCTCGGCGCGCGATCGGGGCCGGGCGGCTTTCCGACAGGTGGAGCTGGCCGGTCACGGTGATCTGGCCGGTCGGTGCGGGGGGCACCGTCGGCGCCGCGACCGCACCGCCGGGGGGCGCCGGCACCCAGCCGCGGTCGATAAGCACCGCGGTGCCGTCGGCCAGGAGCAGGGGGGTGACGATCTCGAAGCCGACGTTACCGTCCACCGTGCGGCCGCGGGCCTGGATCTCGTGGGTGGTGTCGTAACGACCGCTCACCGTGACTCTCGTCCAGGCCAGGTGCTTGCCGGGAGACGCGCCGGCGGCACCCGCCGTGGTCGGCGTCGCCAAGAGGGAGGTCAGCGGGACGACCGGCGCGGTGTCCGCGGCGTCGATGCGGGCGTTGATGGCGCTGCGTTCCTGATAGCGGTGATATTGCCAGTTGCCGAGCATCACCATGACCACCGCGGCCGCTATGGCCAGTGCCGCGGCCGCGAGCCAGCGCGGGGTCACCAGGAAGTGGTACACGTCCCGAGGCTACCCGTCGGCCGGTCGGCGCTCGTCGCAGCCGGGTAGTCTGCCCTCCCGGCAGACCTTCCCCTCGTCGGCAGAACGTCGTGCGAGCACCGTCCTCGGGAGAACAAGATGAGCGCCCAGCCCCGCCTGGTCGTGAGCGCACCCTCGTCGGGGCACGGCAAGACGGCGATCGCGGTCGGCCTGCTCGCGGCGGCAGCGGCTCGCGGCGTTTCGGCGGCCGGGTTCAAGGTCGGGCCGGATCACACCGACGCCGCGTACCTGGGTCTCGCCGCCGGACGGCCCGGTCGGAACCTCGATCCGCGCCTGGTGGGCGCGCAGCGCATCGCGCCGCTCTTCGCGCACGGCGCGGCCGGAGCGCAGCTGTCGGTGATCGAGGGGGCGATGGGCCTTTTCGATTCGCTCACCGGGCAGCCCGAGATCGACGGTACGGCCGCGGTCGCCGCCACCCTGCGTGCGCCCGTTGTGCTGGTCGTCGACGTGGCGGCGATGGGTCATTCGCTCGCCGCCCTGGTGCACGGCTTCCGGATGTTCGACGAAATGGTCCGTCTGGGCGGCGTCGTCCTGAACCGAGTCGCGTCGACCCGGCACGAGCAGATGCTGCGCACCGCGCTCGACGACATCGGCATGCCCGTGCTCGGGGCGCTGCGTCAGGGCGATCTGCCCAATGTGCTGCCGGGTCGCGCGAACGGTTCGGTTCCGGTGGCGCACCGCACGGTCGAGGCCATCCGCGCCGTTCGCCGCCTGGGCGAGGCGGTCGCCGACAGCCTGGACCTGGACCGGCTGATGGGTCTGGCCGGCTCGGCGCCCTCCCTGCCGGGCGCGGTCTGGTCGCCCGCCGAGGCGGTCGGTGCCGAACCGATCGACCAACGACCGGTGGTTGCGCTGGCCGGCGGTCCGGGGGCGCTCTACTCGTACGTCGAGACGGCCGAACTACTCACCGCCGCGGGAGCCGAGGTCGTGGTCGTCGATCCGCTCCGCGACGAGTCGTTGCCGGCCGGTACCCGCGCGCTGATCGTCGGTGCCGGACTGCCGGAAGGGTACGCCGAGGAGTTGTCGGCGAACCGTCGGCTGTGTTCCGCGGTGGCGAGCCTGGCGCAGGAGGGCCGGCCGATCGTCGCCGAGGGGGTGGGGCTGCCCTGGCTGGGCCGCGAGCTCGACGGCCGGCCGATGTGCGGGGTACTGGACGCCGGCGCGGTGACCGGAGAGCAGACCGTGGCGGGCTATCGGGAGGCGACCGCCCCGAGGACGTCGTCGCTGGCACCGGCCGGCGCGCGGATCACCGGGTACAAGCAGCACCGGGCGATCGTCACGCCGCGGGGCGGCGCGGTGCCGGCCTGGACGTGGTCGAGCGGGAGCCCGGAGGGCTTCGTTTGGCATCAGGTGCACGCGTCCCAGCTGGGGTTGCACTGGGCGGCCGCGCCGGAGATCGCGAAGCGGGTGGTGAATGCCGCGCGCACCGGCATGGTGGCGGCCGGCCAACCGGCGAAGGCGGTGCAGCCGGTGCAGCCGCGGGTAGTGCAGCCGGTGCAGCTGCAGCAGCCGGTGCCGTCTGAGTCGGTGCCGGCGCTGCCTCAAGCAGGGCAAGCTGGGCAGTCGCAGTCGGCGGCTGTTTCGGTCCCGGCGTCGGCGCTGTCCCGGCCCGGGACGCTGGCGGTCCATCGTCGATCTGCACGGACGCCGTCGGCGGAGCGCCCGACGCTGCCGTACGCGCTCGTCCAGTCGCCGGCCCGGCAGCTGCCTCAGCGGATGCCGCGGTCGGAGCCGGCGGCGGCCCCGTCGGTGCCGCTCGGTGTGCCCCGCCCCGGTCCGGCTTCCGCGGCGAACAGCCCGGCCGGTCCGGCGTCCGCGGCGAACAGCCTGGCCGGTCC
>DASWMR010000563.1:0-3208 GCA_036399635.1 Actinoplanes sp.
ACCGCCCGATCAGGTAGCCCGCCAGGACGAGCACCCAGATGACCGCGAACCCGGTGATGATCTCCAGCACCCGCACAGCATCCCGCCTCGGCTCGACGCCCGCGAGCCGGAAAGCGGGGAGCCGGCGAAAGAAGTCGGACATATTGGGCGGGGCGTGGCTGGCGGACAGAACCGGCGCTCAGGGGGTGGCCGGCTCGATCGGGCCGGCCGACCCCACCTGCTTCACCGGGCCGAGCACCGCACCAAGCGTGTACCGGCTGTTCGACCAGACGACGTAGAGCAGCGGCGCCGCGGCCAGGCCGGCGGCGAGCGCCGGACGGGCCGCCAGTAACGCCTCGAGCAGCGCCAGCACAGCGAGCGACAGCACGGTGAGATACCACCGGCGGACCACCAGAAACAGGCAGGCCCGGGCGGCGTCGCGCAGCCGCACGCCCGGCCGCTCGGCGAGCACCACCAGCACCAGGACCGTGGTGGCCGCGACCAGCGCCATCCCCGTCACCAGCACCGGGATCACGACGGCACCGATCGGCCGGCCCCACGCCGCCCGGACGTCCACGCCGAGAACGACGAGCGCGGCGGTGCCCGCGGCGGCCGCCGGCACGGCCCGGCGCAGCGAGGCCCGCCAGCCGCGGACGAAGCTGCGGACCGGACCGCCGACGCCGTACGCCGCGAACACCGCGAACGCCCCGCAGAGCCCGGGCGCGCACAGGGGTGCGAGCAGCGCGAGCAGCGGCCAGGAGCGGGCGGGGTCGGTCAGCAGCACTGCCACCGCGAGCGGCAGGCACGCGACCACCAACAGCGCGTTGGTGACCAGCGCCAGATAGACGGTGTCGAAGACCGTGGTGAGGGTCTCGTGCCGGATCCGCATGAGGTTCACCCCTTCAGCCCGGTGGTCGCGATGCCCTCGACGAAGTACCGCTGGCCGAGCAGGAAGATGATCGCGATCGGCAGCACCGACAGCACCGAGCCGGTCATGATCAGCGCGTACTCCGCGTTGTACTGCGAGATGAACGACTTCAGCCCGAGCTGTACGGTCCACAGGTCGCGACTGCGCAGATAGATCAGCGGCCCGAGATAGTCGTTCCACGTCGTGACCAGGGTCAGCAGGGCCAGGCTGGCCAGCGCCGGCACCGACAAGGGCAGCATGATCCGCCGGTAGATGCCGTACTCGCTCATCCCGTCGATCCGGGCCGCGTCCACCAGCTCGTCCGGGATGGACTCGTAGAACTGTTTCATCAGGAACACCCCGAACGCGCCGAACGCCTGCAGCGCGATGATCGACCAGAGGGTGTCCGACAGCTTCAGTTTCGAGAACAGCACGAACTGCGGGATCATGTAGGACTGCCAGGGCACGGCGATGGTGCCGATGTAGGCCAGGAACAGCACGTTGCGGCCCGGGAAGCGGACCTTCGCGAAGCCGTACGCGGCGAAGCTGCCGGTGAACACCTGCAGGAAGGTGACCGCCAGCGACAGCACGACGGTGTTCCGCAGCCAGGTCGTCATCTCGGATTTGCGCCAGATGTCGGCGTAGTTGCCCCAGACCGGCGAGTCGGGCAGCCACTTGACCGGCACGGTGAAGACGTCGTTGTTCGTCTTCAGCGAGGACATCACCATCCAGTAGAACGGCAGCAGCACCGCCGCAGCGGCAACGATCAGCACCGCGTACCGGATCAGGCGTTTGATCTTGGTGGTCGGACGCCTGCCGCCGGGTTCCGGGGTGCGCGGGAGCGGGGTGCCGACCGGCGTCGGTTCCAGGGCGGTACTCATCACGCGTCCCTTCGCTTGTTCGCCAGGAACTGCACGACAGTCACTGAAAAGCAGAGGGCGAACAGCACAATGGACACCGCCGCCGCGTAGCCGAACTGGTTCTCCACGAAGCCCTTCTGATAGATGTACTGCGACAGGACCAGCGTCGACTGGCCCGGGCCGCCGTTGGTCATCACCAGGATCAGGTCGAAAACCTTGAAGCTGCCGATGGTGAGCATCACGGTGACGAAGAACGTCGTCGGGCGCAGGCCGGGCAGGGTGACGGCGCGGAACTGCTGCCACCCGCTCGCGCCGTCGACCCGCGCCGCCTCGTACAGCTGGGCCGGGATCGTCTGCAGCCCGGCGAGGAAGAGCAGCATGTAGTAGCCCATTTCGCGCCACGTGCCGACCACGATCACGGCCGGCATCGACCAGTCCGCCGAGGTGGTCCAGCCCGGTGGGTGGGCCACCCCGACGGCGCGCAGCAGCTGGTTGACCGGCCCGTAACTGGGGCTGAACAGCATGTTCCACACCTGGGCGATGGCGACGATCGAGGTGATGTACGGGAAGAACGCCACCGTGCGGAAGAACGCCACTGCCCGCAGCTTGCGGTTGAGGAGCAGCGCCAGCCCGAGCGATGCGGCCAGCGTGAGCGGGATGTGGAAGACGGTGTAGTAGACCGTGTTGCGCAGCGCCGTCCAGAAGCTGGCGTCGTGCACCATCTGGCGGAAGTTGGCCAGGCCGGTCCACTCTGCGCCGCCGAACACGTCCCAGCTCGTGAACGCGTAGTAGAACAGCAGCACGACCGGGACCAGGGTGAGGACCGCGAAGCCGGCGAAGTTGGGCAGCAGGAAGCTCCAGCCCACCGCGGTATCGCGCAACACCACACGGCCGCGCCCTGGTCTCCGGTCGCCGGTCACTTGTTGAGGACCTCGTTCTTCGCGCGGGTCTGCGCCTCGGCGATCGCGGCGTCCACCGGCTTGCTGCCGGACATCACCGCGGTGTGCAGGTCACCGAGGACGTTCTGCACCCCGGTGGTGTGCTTCGACACCGGGTTCTCCGGCTTGATGTCGTGGGTGGTGAACGCGAACTTCGACAACGCGTCGGTGGGCACGCCCTTGAGCTGGAAGAAGGTGTCGGCCACCGCGGCGGCGTCGGCCGGCGTGATGCCGATCTTGGCGAGCGCCGTCGCGCCCTGCGTGCTCGCGGCGTACTCGACGAACTGCTTGGCAACCGCCGCCTTGTTGTCGCTGAGCTTCGGGTTGATGCCGAGGCCGGTCGGGTCACCCCAGGTCACCGGCGTCTTCGAGGTGCCGGTCGTGGCGGCGGTGGCCTGCGGCACCGGCGCGATACCCCACTCGAACTTGTCGGCGTCGCCGCCGGTCTGCTGGGCCAGCAGGGTCGCGATGTACCAGGTGCCCATCGGCATCATGGCCGCCTGCTGCTTACCGAACTGCGCCTG
>DASWMR010000564.1:0-2252 GCA_036399635.1 Actinoplanes sp.
GGGCCGAACGGCTTGGACGCCGACCGGATGAAGGCCCACGCGCCACTGACCGGGCCGAGGCAGTGCGGCGCGGACTCGGCCAGCTCGGCGGCGTGATCATCCTCGATCAGCAGGACACCGGGATGGGCGGCCAGCAGGGCACGGAGCTCGGCGGCGCGATCGGCGCTGACGGCGGCGCCGGTCGGGTTCTGCGCGCGCACGGTGACGACCGCGGCGCCGACACCGGACTGGAGCGCTGCGGCGAACGTGGCCGGCTCGGGACCGTCGCGATCGACCGTGAACGGCACCGCGCGCAGCCCCACCGCGGCCAGCAGATCGAACAGGTTGGACCAGCCCGGATCCTCCACGGCGACCGCGTCGCCCGGCCTCAGGTGGGCGGCGAACAGGCGCTCGATCGCGTCCATCGTGCCCGAGGTGGCGGTGATCGCGGCCTCCGCCACGGGCACGCCGTCGGCCGACAGACGCGGGCGGGCGGCATCGATCAACTCTGGCATCGCGACCGCCGACGCGTACCCCACCGGGGGGTCGACCGCCTCGGAAATGGCCCGAAGGGCCGGGCCGAGCGGGGGCAGTAGGCGCAGGTCGGGCTCGCCCGATGAGAGATCACGTACGCCGTCCGGAATCGGCAGGCGCAGCGCGGACCGCGGGCCGGCGATCGGTGGACGTGACCGGACCCGGGTGCCGCGCCGGCCCTCGGTCTCGACCACGCCACGGTGGCGCAGCTCCTGATAGGCCTTGGCGACCGTCGCCGGGCTGACGTGCAGGGACTCCGCGAGAACGCGGACCGAGGGCAGCGCCGCGCCGAAGACCCAGTCGCCGCGCATGACCCCGGCCTCGATGCTTGCCGAAATCGAGGCGGCGCTGTCGCCGCTGACCTGATACTGTGCTGACACACCACGAAGTCTGTACTAATACAGCTGCAACCGCAAGTTCAGAGGAAAAGGCAAGTCAGAAGAAGAGCAAGTTCAGAGGAAGCAGCAAGCGTCGGGAGGGCCGATGTCCGATCTCTATCCGCCGACCACACGCACCACCGCCACCCGCATGCGCGAACGGATGAGCTACGACCGCGCTGCCGCGCACGCCATTCTGGACGAGGCGTACGACTGTGCCATCGCCTTCACCGTGGACGGGGCGCCCCACGTGCTGCCGACGCTGCACGTCCGCGTCGGTGACACGCTCTACCTGCACGGTTCGTCCGGCGGCCGGATGGGGTTGTCGGCGCGCCACGACACGGTGCCGGTGTGCGTCAGCGTCACGCTCCTCGACGCATTGGTGTACGCGCGTTCCCAGTTCCACCACAGCGCCAACTACCGCTCCGTCGTGGCACACGGGCGGGCCCGCCTGGTGACCGACCCCACGGAGAAGGGGGCCGCGATGACTGCGCTGGTCGACAAGGTCGGCACCGGCCGGTCGGCGGACAGTCGACCACCCACCCGGCAGGAGCTGGCGCAGACCGGCGTGCTTGCGCTGCCGCTGGCCGAGGTCTCGGTGCGGGCCCGCGAGCACGGCGTGGCCGACGCACCGGAGGACCAGCCGCTCCCGCACTGGGCGGGGGTGCTGCCGGTCCGCCGGGTCTTCGGGCCACCCGAGACTGACCCCGGTGTCCGGGCAGCCATACCGGGCTACCTGCCTCGCACGGAGTCGCGGTGGGCCGCTGCCGTTCCGCTGCACGGCCGGCACGTCCGGCTCGAGCCGCTCGCCCTGTCGCATGTCGACGGTCTGCTGGCCGCGCTCGGCGATGACGAGGTCTGGCAATTCCTCTCGGCCGGCCGGCCGCGGACCTCGGCGGCGATGGCCGAGTTCGTCTCCGGCATGCTGCGCACCTGCTGGCAGGGCGGGCAGGCGGCCTGGACGCAAGTGGAGCCGGCGACCGGCACGGTGATCGGCATGACGAGCTACCACGACATCGATCCGGAGCGGCGGTCACTGGGCATCGGGTACACCATCGTCGGCAGGAGGTGGTGGCGCAGCGGGGTCAACACCGAAGCGAAGCTCATGTTGCTCGAGCACGCCTTCGACGTGCTCGGCGCGGAGCGGGTGTTCTGGTACACGGACATCCGCAACGAACGGTCCCAGCGGGCGATCGCCCGGCTCGGCGCCGTCCGGGAGGGAGTCCTCCGGCGGCATCGGCCGCGCCCCGACGGCACCTGGCGGGACACCGTCGTGTTCGGCATGACCCCCGCCGAGTGGCCGGCCGTCTCGATGCGGCTGCGCGAGCGACTGACCGCGGGCGAGCTGAGCGCGAGCGGACC
>DASWMR010000565.1:0-2294 GCA_036399635.1 Actinoplanes sp.
GAGCCGGCCGCGCTGTTCACGTGGCCCTTGAAGTGCAGGCGGACCAGGGCACCGGACGAGCTCGGCACCAGTTTGATCTTGTTGTAGCCGTAGTCGGACGGGGCCAGCGCGTCCGGGATCGCGTAGTGGCCGGCGGCCTGGTTGACGGCGTCGACCGGGACGCCGTTGTAGGCGTTGATGAATCCGGCACCGTACACGTTGGTGATGAACGGCTGGAAGTGGCTCTTGTTGCTGTAGTCGTACGTCACCTGGTGCTGGGCGTAACCCGCGAGCTGCGCGTTGAGCTGCTCCTGCGTCAGCCCGGCGATCCGGCGGTACGTCTCCAGCGGGTGCTCGGTGTTCTTGGCCTCGTTCCAGATCCGGTTGAAGATCTCGATGCCGCCGTTGGAGTCGACCAGATACCGCGGCAGCATCCATGCGCCGTAGTGGTGGCGCGATGACGAGTACGCCAGGTTCTCGGTGCGCAGGAAGCGGGTCAGGTCGCCGGCGCCGCCGTCCGGGTAGACCTGCATCGCCATGTACTCGGCGCTGGCCTCCCAGAAGGTGCCCGAGGACGGATCGGTGAAGCCGTAGCCGGAGCGGCCGAGGAAGGTGAGGTTCTGGAAGACGTGCCCGAGCTCGTGCGCGAGCCCCCACGAACCGGGTAGGGCCGCCCCGGGCGCGATGTTGATGACGCCGACTTTGCCGTCCGCGCTGCCGCCGGTCGCCCAGGCGTTCAGCTCGGTGCGGTTCCAGGTCTGGGTGACGATGACGTCGATCTTGTACTGGGCGAGGGCGCCGCTCTCCGGGGTGAACTTCATCGTGTTCACATAGAAGGCATAGACCGACTCGAGCTGCGCGAGGATGTTGTCCGGGTCGAAGTTGTACGGCGAGGCGGCCGTCTTCGGGCTGGTGCCGGACTTCTCACCCCAGAGCAGAACGAAGTTCGCCGACTCGAGCGTGCGGTCGGCGCTCCACGGCACCTCGCCGGTGCTCTGCCAGGACGCGGGGATGTAGACGGCCTTCGCCGCCGCGAACGCGGTCTTCGCCAGGCCGGGCCCGAAGGCCGCGCCGACGGCGAGCACGGCCAGCGTGACGACGGCCAGCAGCCGGGATTTTCTGCGATCGGGGGACATACGGGGATCCTTTGGTGGGGGAGCCGCCATCATCGGCCGCGGCCCGGAACCCGTCAAGCGAAGCTTGTCTATTCCTTAAGCGGTCTGCCCGGCCCGCTCCGGCGACGTTTCCCGATTCAGCTCGGCGTGGTGGCGTACCCAGGTGCCCTTGCCGCCGCCCTTCGCCGCGTACATCGCCAGATCCGCGTCGTGCAGTAGGGATTCCACGTCGTCGCCGGCCTCGGCGTCGGCCACTCCGATGCTCGCGTTCACCGGCACCGGCACCCCGCCGATCCGGACCGGCGTCCGCAATGCCTCCAGGATGCGCCGCGCGGTCCCCTCGGCCTCACCGGCGGGACAGTCCGGCAGCAGTACGGCGAACTCGTCCCCGCCGAGCCGGGCCGCGAAGTCCTGCTCGCGGATCACCTCCCGGAGCTTGCCGGCCACCCCGGCGAGGAGTGTGTCGCCGGCACCGTGCCCCATCGTGTCGTTGACCGCCTTGAAGCCGTCGAGGTCGATCAGCAGCAGCGAGACGGTGCCCGAACCGGCCAGCGCGGCGGTGACCCGCTCGCGGAAATTCGTCCGGTTGGCCAGGCCGGTGAGGCCGTCGAAGTGGGCGAGCTGCCACAGCCGCGCCTCGTGCTCACGCAGCCGCCGGATCAGCGCGGCGTTGTCGTGGAACGCCACCAGCTGGCGGGCGGCGACCAGAGTGCAGATCAGGCCGAGGCCGCCCACCACACCCCAGAGCTGGCCGCCCACGCCATTCGGCAACACCAGGATCAGCGCGCCGAAGGCGATCACCATCGACCCGTACGGAAGCAGACTGTAGGGCTTGCGCCGGCGCTCGCCGACGTCCCCCTGGTCGATGTGCACGACCACCTCCTGGATCCGCGGGCCGAGCGCGATCAGGATCGAAGGAAGGAACCGCACCAGATAGACAATGGGGGCCAGCGAGCTCGCCGTGGCCGGAGCGAGAAAGATCCCGGCGGACATCGCCACCGCCGAGGCGACCATCGGGGCGGCGGCCAGCTTGTGCATCGGGGCGTTGCCGCTCAGGGTCAGCTTCACCGCGGCGAACGTGCCGGTGATGCTGACCCCGGCGCCGACGAGAGTGCCGACGACGTCCGGATTGCCCGAGGCCCCGGCGAAGCACCAGGCGACCACCAGCCCGCCCACCAGAACCGTCGCCGCATCGAGCCA
>DASWMR010000566.1:0-5614 GCA_036399635.1 Actinoplanes sp.
CCCGGTCGTCGCGGAGGGTCTGGCCGGTTGTCGGACAAGGCCGGACCATTGATCCGAAATGGGCCTCCCTTTCGGACACCTGCCGGCGCTCGGTCAGGTTTGCAGCAGGGTGGTCCGTTCCCGGTCGAGGATCGCGAGCCGGTTCCGGGCCTCGGTGATCCGGGCGGTCAGCGTGGTGTGGATCCGGCCGACCTGCCGGGCGGTCTCACCGAGCTGGTCGAGACCGTCCTTGATCTGGCCGCGGACCGACAGGTCGGTGAAGATGTTGTCCAGCCACACGTCCGCGAACCGGGTGAGACCGCCCAGCTCGAGCTGGGCGACGACCGACGACGGCTCCGCGCTGACGTCGCGCAGCTCGGCGCGGAGGACGGCGAGGCGGCGGTCGGCATCGGCGGCCAGGTCGGCGGCATCGTCCAGCCGGCTGTGCTTGATCACGCTGCTCAGGCCACCGCCACCGAGGAAGGTGTCGAAGGTGGACCAGGTGTCCGCGGAGTCGAGGAGCTCGTTCGCCTCGGCCAGCGCCCGGCCGGCGGCGCGGGCGGCGGTCTGTGCCTCGGTCAGCTCCTCGAGTTCGGCGCTGAGGCGCCCGCGCTGCTCGGCGAGCTCGGTCAGCCGGTCGACCGGGCCAGTGCCGGATGCCAGCAGTTGTCGCTCCTTCTCGGCGAGCAGAGCCGCATACGTCGCGGGAGCATTCGCGGTCGCCGTCAGCCGTGCCTCGACCGCGGCGAGCTGAGCGCGCAGCGCGTCGAGCCGGTCCTGCGCCTGGGCCACCCGGTAGCGGGCGACCTGCGCCTCGGCGCGCTCCCGTTCCAGGGATTGCTCGCGGGATCCGCGCAGGCTGGCCAGTAGCCGGGTCAGCGAGAAGCCCTCCAGCCGGTCCACGTCGCGCTGCTCAATCGCGTGCTGCCGACGTAGCTCGTCGACGTCGCCGGTGAGCTGGGCGATCGCGGCGGTGATGCCGGCCTTGCGCGGGCCGAGCAGCTCGCTTTCGCGGATCTCGGCGGCCAGCCGGGTGAGGTCCTCGTCCATCGGTCTAGTAAACCCGTGGTGCGCAAGCGTCTGCAGTTCCGGCAATGCAAGTCCCATCAGGACCTGATGGGTCCACGAGGTTGCCCAGCGACGTGGTCCCCCCACCCGCCGACGCCTGGAAGCAAAGGCCTGCGCCATCGAGGAGTAACGGCCGGAAATGGGTTTGCCGGCGTCGGCCCGTGCGGCGAGGATCGCATCTGTGACGGACCAGGTCGTAGCCTTGCACTTCCCGCGCGGTCTCTCCGCGGAGCGTCGCTGTCTGCTCATCGTCCTGGTGGGGCGGAACGGATCGGAGCATGGGGAGAATTTGCTGGGAGTGGTCCTGTCCGGCTCCGCGGGCCGGGGCCTGACGACCGACAGGTCCGATCTCGACGTGATCGTCGTGCTCGCTGACACCGGCCTGCACGGTTCCCAGACCAGCCGTTCCGCGGCGCTCGATGAGACCCTCGTGACGATCGCCGACCTCGAGCAGGTGCCGCCGTTCGGGTCTGCCGGATGGTGGTACCGCTGGTCGTTCGCTTGGGCGCCGGTGTTGTTCGACCGCACCGACGGCCGGCTGGCCGCCGCACTGCGCGGGCAGGCCACGGTCACGGCCGCCGAAGCGGAATCGATCCTGGTCGAGCATGACCGGCTCGACGGGTGGCTCAACTACGCCTACCGGGCCCTCAAGAACGACCGCGACGGACGCCCGCTGGAACGCCGCCTCGACGCCGCCGAATCGATGCCCTGGCTCCTCGATGTGATTTTCACGCTGGAGGGGCGGGTACGCCCGTACCACAAGTACCTGCCATGGGAACTCCGGCAGCACCCCCTACGGAACTGGCGAGCTGAGGAACTGCTGGGCTTGCTGACAGCCACCCTGGACGGTGATCCGTCGGTTATTCGCACGACGTTCGAGCGGATCGAAACGCTGTGCGCCACCTTCGACCGCGAGCGCCCCAACCCCCTGCTCAAACCCATAATCGACGACTGGGGCGACGAACTGCGGTTGCTGAGATACTGACCGCCATGTCGTTCACCGAGGAAGAAGTGGCGTACCTGCGGTCGCAGCCCATTGCGCGACTCGCGACCCTGGGTGCCGAGGAGCAGCCCGATGTGGTTCCGGTCGCCGTCGAATTCGATGGGCAGTTCTTCTGGGTGGGTGGGATTGGGCAGACCGTGCTCGAGACCCGCAAGTTCCGCAACGTCCAGGCCGGCAGACGGCGGGTCGCCCTCGTGGTCGACGACGTGGTCTCGGTCGACCCGTTCATCGCTCGCTCGCTCCGGGTCTACGGCGAGGCCGAAGGCCCGTTCGAACGCGCCGGCATGGTGGGTCCGGGCATCTTTCTGCGCATCACGCCGACCATCAGCTGGAGCTGGAACCTGGCCGGCGAACCAGCCGGCAACTCCTGGTACGAGCCGACGCGGACGATTCACCAGCGGCACGAGTCCCGGTAGGGATCAGCGGCGCCGGCCGGCCGCGGCCAGCGCGACCAGGAACTGGCCGCCGCCCGCGTCGACGCTCGCCGTCACGGGCAGTCCGGGCACCAGCCGGGCGAACCGGTCGACCAGCCAGTCCGCCGCCTCCTGGGCGTCCTTCTTGCTGGGGCAACGGGCGACCAGCTCGCGGCCACCCTTGCGCTCAAGGCGCTCGGCGACGCCGATCAACGGTGCGGGCTCCACCACGTGCAGGCGCTCCGGCCACTCGATGACCACCTTGACCGCGCCCTTGCGGGTGTTGCAGGCGCGGTGCGCCAGCCGCTCGGTGACCTTGGCCTTCCGGTCGGCGGTGCGACTGTCGACACTGGGCCCGCGCGGATCGTTCACCGACATGTCGGCGTCGACCGGCTCGTCGCACACCCAGCAGCGCCAGCCGTCCCGCTCCGCCACGTCATCAAGGAGACTCATCCCAGCAAACTAGCCTCTCGACCACCGAACCAAGCGACCGGCCGGCCGAGGCTCGCCGGTCACCGATCGGCTCGGTGCAGGAGGAGCGCGCCACGGGATCTACCTCAGCGACGCCCGCCGGGTCGCGCCGGAGCGACTTCGTACCATCCTGCGGCAACCGGTCGAGCCCGCCGACGCCTGACCGTCAGACCCGGAACTGGGCGACGAGACCGCGTAGGTCCTTGTTCAGTTGGGCGAGCTCGCTGGTGGCCGTCCGGATGTCGACGACGCCGTCGGTGGTGACCTGGGCGCCGGCGGAGATGGTGGCCAGGTTCGCGGCGATGTCCGCGGAGTTGGTGGTGGAGAGGCTGATGTCGCGGTTGATCGCCTCGGTGATGGCGGTCTGCTCCTCGACGGTCGAGGCGATGGTGGTCTGGAACGCGCGGAGCCGGTCGGCGATCTCGACGATCTGCCCGATCGCCGCGATCGCGGCGGTGGTGTCCTGCTGGATGCTCTGCACCTTCGCCGTGATGTCGTCGGTGGCGCCCTCGGTCTCCTGGGCCAGTTGCTTCACCTCGCCCGCCACGATGGCGAAGCCCTTGCCGGCTTCACCGGCCCGGGCGGCCTCGATTGTCGCGTTCAGGGCCAGCAGGTTGGTCTGCTGGGCGATCGCGGTGATGGCCTTGACGGTCTGGCCGATCTGCTGGCTGGTGAGCGATAGCCGGCCGATCAGCTCCTGGGTGGCCTGCGCGGCCTGCTGGCTCTGCTCGCAGACCTGGGCGGCCTGCGCGGCGGTGCCGGCGGCCTTCTGCAGGGCGGTGCCCATCTCGCCGGCACCGGCGGCGACCGACCGGATGCTGTCGAAGACCTCGTCGGCGGCGTCCACGACCGCGGCGGACTGGGCCGACGTCGACCGGGCGCTCACGATGATCTGGATGGCGGTGGCGGTCAGCATCTCGGTGGCGTGGACCACCGTGGATGCGTCCGAGCCGATCTCGCGTACGGTCGCCGCGATCTTCTCGACGAACCGGTTGAACGACCTGCTGACGCCGGTGAACTGGTCGTGCCCGGAGGTCTCCAACCGGCGGGTCAGGTCGCCGTCGCCCTCGGCGATGTCCCGGAGCCGGTCGCCGAGGGCGGTCAACGGCCGGATGATCGACAGGGACAACACGATCGCCAGGAGCACCGAGATGGCGAGTGCCAGGCTGCCCACGACGGTGGCGGTGCGGCTGGTCCGGGCCGCGGTGGCCATGGCGGCGCGGTGCGCCTCGGCCTCGCGGGCGCCCGCGCGGGCCAGCAGCCGATCGACGCCGCCGGCGATCACGGCGTACAGCTCGAGCCCTGGACCGGCGACCAGGTCGTTGGCCATCGCGGTCTTGGCGGGTGTGCCGGACCGGTAGGCCGCGATCGCCCGGTCGTCCATCTCGATGAACTTCGCGAACGCCTCCCGGATGGTGGCCACATCGGCTTTTCCGTCGGCGGTCAGCGACAGCGCGGCCATCTGGTCGACCTCGCGGGCGAAGCTGTCCATCGCCGCCAGGAACGCGGCGCGGGAGGGCGCGGTGTCGGCGGCGGCGTTGGCCGCACCGCGGACGATGTCGAAGGCGTAGCCGGCCTGCCATCCGCTGATGTCGGTGACCCGGAACCGCAGCTGTTGCGCCGCGTCGAGCTGGGCCTGCGAGCGGGCGAGGGCTTCCGCCGTCGCCCGGGTGCTGTCCGCCGACGCGAGCGCGGCGATCCAGATGGCCACCACGCACATCGAGACGACCAGGAATCCCGCCACCAGGCGGGTGGTCACTCCAACTCGCCGAAGCGCGTTCACGTCGAGCCTCCGCCGTGCCGTGGCTGGTGCGGACCAGGGCTCAGGTTATCGGGCTGATTTGCCTGATGATTCGAGATTGCGAGAATCCCTCGAGTTATCATCGAGTGGCTCGACCCCCGCCGGATGATGGCCTCCGCCGCCAAGAGGTTGACAATCAAGCCCAGAGTCTGGCCAATCGGGATCACAGAAGTCACCTCCTGCGCCGTGAACCCGGCACCTGGGCCCCGGGCCAGGACCAGCAGCGGGAGTTCCGCATCATCCAGTACCGGTGGGCCGGGAAGTCGGGCCTGTACGACGCGATGGCGCAGCAGTAGCAAGTCCGGCGGCGCGAGCTGACCCCACCGGGTCGCCCATGCCGGAGTTCGTCGAGCGCTCCGCCGATCAGGTCGCCATCCTGGCCCGGCTCATCGGCCTCGAAGCAGCCGGAGGGCGGTCCGGCCCCGACGAGGTCAGCCGTACCAGGGCTGGTTCTGGTCTGGGTCCGCGGAACGACGTCGAGGCTGGAATTCAGCAGGAGCTCCTCGATGGCTGCCGAGGCAGCCCCCGATTCCGGCCCAGTGCGGGTGAGGCTATGGGTGGCGAGGGTCGCACACCAGCTCGAATACCTTTCCGTCCGGAGCGCGGAAGTGCTGCCAGTAGTAGCCGTCGCCGCCTGACTGCTTGGCCCCGATCAGTTCGGTGCCCGCGGCCCGCAGAGTCGCGATCGCGTCGTCGATGTCGTCCACCAGCAGACTGGCCACGACCTTCTCGGCGGCGAATTGTTCGGGCGGATCGGAAGCGTACGGGCCGAAGATCTCCAGTTTGTCGCCGTTGGGAAAGCGGAACACGGCGAAGTCCGGTTGCTCGTGGTCGACGGCGATCCCGGCGACTTCGGCGAAGAAATCTCTCATCCGCTGG
>DASWMR010000567.1:0-2140 GCA_036399635.1 Actinoplanes sp.
AGAACGACGACCGGGAAACTCCCACGGTCTGGCACGCCCTACTTCACTTGGAAGGCGTGTCGGTGGTCGGCGACGAACTGGAAGCGGGTCACCAGCGCGTCTCCCCGGCGAAATACTTCGCCGCCGCCCGGAGGATGTCCCGCTCGCTGTTCAGCTTCCGCGCGTCAGCCTCGAGGTCGGCGACCCTGGAACGGAGACGAGCGAGTTCCTGCTCGGGCGTCTCCCCGCCCGATCGTGGCGGCGCGGACCGGCCACCCGGGCGCGTATGCAGCTGGACCCCGGCGGCCCTCAGCCACGACGACAACGTCGAGTCCATGATCCCCAGGTCTGCGGCGATGCCGACCACCGTCGCCCCCAGGGGGTCGGCAAAGTCGCGTTGACCCGCGGTGACCTGCGTCGATGAGGAACTGATCTTGGAGTGAGGGCGGGTACGGGCCGGCTGGTCGCAGGATGAGGGTGTCGAAGCCTTCCCCGACCGTGAGAGCCCGCACCCGCGATGGCATCTTCCCCTGCCCGCGCGGTGAGCGACCAGGCGCCCGCACGGGTGCCGGTGACGCTGCCCGCTGAGCTGCCCGCGCACCTGGCCGCCAGTCTGGTCACCGAGCTCGGCGCCGGTGATGCGGCGTCGACGTCGTCGCTGGCCACCGCGTTGGCGGCGGTGCCCGACGCCCGTCATCGCCGGGGTCGCCGGCATGAGCTGATCGGGATGCTGGCGATCGCGGCGTGCGCCTGCCTGACCGGGGCGTCGTCGTACGTGGCGATCGGCGAGTGGGCCGCTGCGCAGGGCCAGGCCGTGCTGGACTGCCTCGGCAAGGGCTGCTCAGCCCGGGTGTTGCCGTGCGAGGCGACACTGCGTCGCTGCCTGCAGGTCACCGATCCTGCGGCGCTGGACGCGGCGGTCGCCGGCTGGGCCGTCGGCCGGTTGACCGCCCAGCAGGTTCTCGCCGCCGGCGCGACCGTCGATCTGGTGCCGGCCGACCTCGGCCGGCGGGTGATCGCCATCGACGGCAAGACGCTGCGCGGATCGGCGCCGCGCGCCACGCCCGAGCAGGTTGCCGCCGCGGCCCGGGGTGGCGGGCGCACCCATCTGGTCGCCGGCTACGACCACGCCAGCGGCGTCACCCTCGGCCAGGTCGCCTGCTCACCGGAGGCCGGCACGGGCGGTGAGGCCACAGCCGCCAAAGAGCTGGCCGCCATCCTCGATGACCGCGGCCTGCTGGCCGACTCGGTGATCACGGTCGATGCCGGGTTCACCGCCCGGGAGCTGGCCGCCGACCTGCGCTCTCGCGGCGCGCACTGGATTCTGCGGATCAAGGGCAACCAGAAGACGCTGCACACCCGGCTCAAGGCGCTGCCCTGGGCGCGAGTACCCGAGGCCGCTCGGGTCCGCTCGGTCGGCCACGGCCGGGCCGAGACGCGCACCATTCGCGTGATCGACCTGACCGGCAGCACCGACGGGCACGGCGAGTTCTTCCCCGGTGTGACCCAAGCACTCAAGATCGTCCGCCGCCGGCGCGCCCGGGGCCGGCGCTGGAGCGTGCAGACCGTCTACGCCATCACCAGCCTCCACGCCCGCCAAGCCGATCCGGCGCTGCTGGCCACCTGGGTGCGCGGGCACTGGTCCATCGAAGCCGGCCTGCACTGGATCCGCGACGTGACCTTCGGCGAAGACCACAGCCAGATCCGCACCGACCACGGCCCGACCAACCTCGCCGCTCTCCGCACCCTGGCGATCAACGCCCTGCGCCTGACCGGCTATGCGAACATCGCCGCCGGCCTGCGACAACACGCCCGAACCCCGCTGTCACCACTGGCCACCCTCGGGCTCACGTGACGACTTTGCCGAGACCCTGGGCCAGGCGTCGGGCTATCAGCCCGATCATGGCCCACTTGATCATCGCTTCGTCGTGGGCGGGCAGCCGCTCGTAGTCCCGGCTCATCCGGCGGTGGCCGGTGATCCAGGCATGGGTGCGTTCGACCACCCACCGCCGCGGCAGCGGCACGAAGTCGGCCTGGCCGACCAGCTTGGCCACCACCTGCACCGCGATGCGCAGACACCGGGCGGCGAACTCCTGCGCCCGGCGGCTGTAGGCCGCATCGGCCCAGACCAACACCAGCGAGGGCATGGCCATCTTGGCCC
>DASWMR010000568.1:0-2824 GCA_036399635.1 Actinoplanes sp.
CGTCGGTGGTAGACCGGCGACGTCCGAGACCGTCAGGGTGGCGTCCACGCCGGCGGCCCGTACCGTGCCGATCAGCTCCTCGAGGTCGCCCAGGCCGGGCTGCGGCACGGTCGGCGACGTCTCCTGCTCGGCGCGCAGCACGCCGAGCAGTCGCCGCATGTCGGTCAGCGCCGCCCGGGCCGCCGTGGCGATCGTCGCCATCTCCGCCCGCGCCGCGTCGGGCAGCCCGGCCACCCGGTAGGGCGCCGTCTCCGCCCGCACCGCGATCATCGACATGTGGTGTGCCACCACGTCGTGCATCTCCCGGGCGATCCGGGTCCGCTCCTCGAGCACCGCCCGCCGGGCCCGTTCCAGCTCGTTGAGCTCCTCCTGCTCGGCCAGCAACTGCCCGGTGCGCCGGCGGCGGTAGAGGATGTCGCCCAGCGCGGCGATCGCCACCAGCAGCACCGCCGCACCCCAGGCGTTGCCGCGCGGCGCGTAGACGAAGACCGGGATCAGGCTCAGCGCGGTCGCCCAGACGGTGATCGCCGATTCCTGGGTGATCGCGAGCCGGCCGAGGACGACCAGGAAGCCGAGGATCTGCACGGTGTTCCACGGCCAGGACTCGAGCGGGCCGGCCTTCTGCCAGCCGACGAACATCATCACGAAGGCGAGCCGCCAGGCCAGCACCGGCCGGCGATAGGCCGCCGCCACCGGCAGGACGGAGCCGATCGCAATGAGCACCACCAACTCGGGCGCCAGCGCCGTGCGGTTGTCGGCCAGGTACGCCCCGGCACCCAGCCCCAGGCCGCCCAGCGCGAGCAGTCCGAGCGGTACGACGTACAGCGAAAGGCGCCCGCGGAGCGCGGGTCGCGGCACCTCCCATCGCCAGAGAAGGTGGCGTAGCGGCCCCGTGGCGTTGCGCCGGGTTACCGGGCCGATAGTCTCCACTCCGGCAGGTTACGGCGCTGTTGCTGGCGTCGTCGTGCCCCCGCGGTGCCATCCGGCACCCCTACCTGGGTATGAGGAGCGTTGGTCGTGGCTCGGACGGTATTGGTGACTGGCGGCAACCGGGGCATCGGCCTGGCTATCGCCCAGGCGTTCGCGAAGCAGGGTGACCGGGTCGCGATCACCCACCGGGGCAGCGGGGCGCCCGACGGGCTCTTCGGGGTCCAGTGCGACATCACCGATTCGGCCGCGGTGGACGCCGCGTTCGCCACCGTCGAGGCGGAACTCGGCCCGGTCGAGGTGTTGGTGGCCAACGCCGGCATCACCGACGACACGCTCCTGCTCCGGATGTCCGACGAGCAGTTCGAGCGGGTCATCGACACCAACCTGTCCGGTGCGTTCCGCTGCGCCAAGCGGGCCAGCTCGAAGATGCTGCGCGCCAAGTGGGGCCGGATGATCTTCATCTCGTCGGTGGTCGGTCTGTACGGCGGACCCGGTCAGGTGAACTACGCGGCGAGCAAGGCCGGACTGGTCGGCATGGCCCGCAGCATTACTCGTGAGCTGGGCAGTCGCAACATCACCGCAAACGTGGTGGCGCCCGGGTTCATCCAGACCGAGATGACCGCGGTGCTGCCGGAGGCGCGCCGGGCAGAAATCATCAAGGCGGTACCGGCCGGCCGGCTCGCCACCGCCGACGAGGTCGCCGCCGCGGTGACTTTCCTGGCCGGTGACTCCGCCGGCTACATCTCCGGCGCGGTCATCCCGGTCGACGGCGGCCTCGGCATGGGTCACTGAAGTCATTTTCTAGAGGAGAGAAACTCGTGTCTGGACTGCTGGCCGGTAAGCGGCTGCTCGTCACCGGTGTGATCACCGACGCCTCGATCGCGTTCTCGGTGGCGAAGGTGGCCCAGGAGAACGGCGCCACGGTCGTACTGACCGGGTTCGGTCGCCTGTCCCTGGTCGAGCGGATCGCCAAGCGGCTGCCCTCACCGGCCCCCGTGATCGAGCTGGACGTGACCAATCCCGATCACCTGGCCGGCCTGGCCGACAAGGTGCGTGAGCACGTCGACGGCCTGGACGGGGTGGTCCACTCGATCGCGTTCGGCCCACAGAGCGTGCTCGGCGGCGAGTTCCTCAACGCCGGGTGGGACGACGTCGCCACGGCGCTGCAGGTGTCGACGTTCTCGTACAAGTCGCTGGCCACCGCGTGTCTGCCGCTGATGCAACCCGGCGGCAGCATCGTCGGGCTGACCTTCGACGCCACCAAGGCGTGGCCGGTCTACGACTGGATGGGCGTGGCCAAGGCCGGCCTCGAGTCGGCCAGCCGCTACCTCGCGCTGCACCTGGGCAAGCAGGGCATCCGCAGCAACCTCGTGTCGGCCGGCCCGCTGCGCACGATGGCGGCCAAGTCCATCCCCGGCTTCGAGCAGTTCGAACAGGCCTGGGCCGAGCGGGCGCCGCTCGGCTGGAACCTGACCGACATGGAGCCGGCCGCCCGGGGGATCTGCGCGCTGCTCTCCGACTGGTTCCCGGCCACCACAGGTGAGATCGTGCACGTCGACGGGGGCTACCACGCATTGGGCGCCTGATCCGGGGAAGGATGGCGGGGTGGCCTACGACGCGTTCGTCCTGCTGTCCTTCGGTGGTCCCGAGAAGCCCGATGACGTGATGCCGTTCCTGCGCAACGTGGTGCGCGGGCGCGGCGTGCCCGACGAGCGGCTGGCCGAGGTGGCCGAGCACTACCAGCACTTCGGTGGGGTCTCGCCGATCAACCAGCAGTGCCGTGACCTGCTGGCGGCGGTCACCGGCGACTTCCGGGCGCACGGCGTCACGCTGCCGACGTACTGGGGCAACCGGAACTGGCAGCCGATGCTGGCCGACACCATGGCGCAGATGC
>DASWMR010000569.1:0-1672 GCA_036399635.1 Actinoplanes sp.
TACCCCGGCGCGACGGCCGCTCTGCCGTTCCCGAAGGTGTTCGTGGCGGGTACCTGGGAGATCCCGGTCCCCGGCGGCACGGTGCCGCTGCGCTGGACGGGCCTGCTCATCATCGTGGTGTCGCTGGTACTGGCCGCCGCGCTGTCGGCGTTCGTCAACGGCACGCGGATGGGCCGGGCGATGCGTGCGGTGTCGCAGGACCCCGACACCGCCCGGTTGATGGGCGTCGACACCGACCGCGTGATCGTGCTGACGTTCGCGCTCGGCGCGGCGCTCGCCGGGGTCGGCGGGATCATGTACGGCACGGACCTCGGCTTCATCAACATCGACATGGGCTTCCAGAACGGCATCTTCGCGTTCACCGCGGCGGTGCTGGGCGGGATCGGCAACCTCAAGGGTGCGGTGATCGGTGGTATCGCCATCGGGCTGGTGAAGGCTCTCGGTGGCCAGTACCTGCCCGGCGGCACCGCGTACGACTACGTCTGGATCTTCGTCGTGCTCATCGCGGTGCTGGTGTTCCGGCCGCAGGGCTTCTTCGGCGAGTCGGAGAGGGTGCGGGCATGACCACCACGACCAGCCCGGCCGGGGCCAAGGCGAACAGCCCGGCCCCGGCACCGTCCGGCCGGCTGCAGCGCGTGGCGGCGGCCCTCGCCCCGCACGCGACCGCCGTGCGGGTGGCCGGTGGCGTGCTCGCCGTCGTCGGCACCTACCTGCCGTGGGCGACCTTCGTGCTCAACGACGGGCGCTATCCGGAGCAGGCGACGCTGCAGTTCTTCACGGTGCCGTTCGGCGTCACCGGCTTCCGCCTGCACCTGCTGATCTTCGGTATCGCCGCGATCGTGCTGGCCCTCGTCCGCGTGCCCGGCCGCGGCGGGATCTTGCGCGGCATCGGCTGGGGTGTCGTCGCGGTCAGCGTGCTCAACGGTCTCTACATCACCGTCGAGGGCGGTGGCATCGGGGCGATCACGGCCGCGGCCGGCGCCGTGGCCTTCGGGGCGATCGTCGCGCTGCTGGGCGGGGTGCTGATCGTGCTCGGTGCCATGGCGGGCGGCATCGACCCCCGCCCCGAGTGGCCGTGGCGGCTCAACCCGTGGGCCGAGCGGGTCGCGCTCGTCGTCGCCTACCTGCTCCTGCTGTTCCTGGTCGCAGCGGTCCTGACCGCAGGCGGCACGGGCGGCGCGGCGAACCGGTACTCCGGCGCGGTGTTCCTGTCCTTCCTCGGCGCCCTGGGCGGCCTGCTCGCCGCCCTCGCCGCGTCCGGCGTGCTGAAGTGGGTGGCCGCGCTGGCGGAGCGGCACCGGGTGTTCAGCATCGTGGTCCTGCTGGTGGTTGCGCTGGCGCTCCCGCTGACGGAGGCCGGCAGCGAGTACTGGATGACGGTCGCGGCGAACATCGGCGTCTACGCCGCCACCGCGATCGGGCTCAACATCGTGGTCGGCCTGGCCGGCCTGCTCGACCTCGGGTACGTGGCCTTCCTGGGCATCGGCGCGGTCGTGGCGGCCAACTTCTCCGGCGCCACGGCGGCCCGGTTCGACATCGCGCTGCCGTTCCCGCTGGTCATGGTGATCTCCGCGGTCGTCGCCGGGATCTTCGGCGCGATCGTCGGCTCGCCGACCCTGCGGGTGCGCGGCGACTACCTGGCCATCGTCACGCTGGCCTTCGGCGAGATCTT
>DASWMR010000570.1:0-6723 GCA_036399635.1 Actinoplanes sp.
CGGTTGGCCAGCCAGGCCACCGCGGCCGCGGGGTGGCCCATTGCCGCGGCGCCCGCGGCGGTGGCCACCACGTCGCCGTTCACCCGCAGCACGCAGCCGAGCAGGCGCAGGTCATCGAGTTCGGCGGGGGGCACCGCCCGCGGCCCGAGCAGGAAGCCGCCGGCGCTGGCGTTGTCGGCGATCACGTCCGGCAGCCGGAAGCGGAAGTCCTCGTAGCGCGAGTCCAGCACGTCCACCGCGGCGAGGACCGCCCTGGTGGCGGCCAGCACGCTGATGACGGTCGCCGGCGCTTCGACGTCTCGGGCCAGCAGAAAGGCGATCTCCGGCTCCACCCGGGGGTGGATGAACCGACCGAGCTCGACCGGCTCGCCGTACGGCAGCAGCATGCCGCTGGTCACCCAGCCGGACAGCGGCGCCGCCACCCCCATCGCCAGCTGCTTCGCCCGGCTGGTGAGGCCGAGCTTCGCCCCGGACAGGGTCTCGCCGGCGGCGAGCTTGGCGCGTACCCCCAGGAACTGGGCGTCGTAGGCGGCCGGTTCGTCGAGCGCGGGGTGGCCGTCGGTGAACGGGGCGATGGCCTTGCGGTCGTGCTCGGCGGATGCCAGCGCCTGAGCGATCTGCGATGGATCGATCACCCGGCCAGCGTCGCGGGCCGGTCCGGCCGGTCGCAAGGCGCCATCCCACTCGGCGGAAGTACCGCTGGGCCGTACGGATGCCGGGCTGTGCAATCGGGGCATGAGCCTCTACCAGGTGCAGAAGTGCCTCTTCGACTACCTGCGCGCGATGGAGGACGCGGCGGAGGGACCCAAGCCGGCCATCCGCACGTCCGGTTACGAGCTGACCGAACCGGAGGAGATCGCGCTGGTCACCGGGGACGTGGGCGCGTTCTACGAGATGGGCGTGCACCCGGTGATGATCAATGGTTACTGCCGGGCGATGGGCTACAAGCGCGCCGACTACCGCCCCCTGCTCGCCAGGGCGGCGGCCGAGCCGAGGAGGACGCGATGGCAGACCTCGTGATGGCGTACTGCGCCTCGCATGCGCCGATGATGAGCGCCGACCGCGGGTCGGCCCCGGTGGAGCAGGCGCAGAGCTTCTTCGGCGCGCTCGACACCGTCCGCGACCGGGCCCGGGACCTTGACGTGCAGGCCGTCGTGATGCTTTCCGGCGAGCACTTCACCAACTTCTTCCTGGAAAACCTGCCGCAGATCGCGATCGGCCTGGGCGCGGGGCACCAGGGGCCGCTGGAGAAGTGGCTGCGGATCCCCAAGACGATCGTGCCCGGCGAGCCGAAGCTGGCGCAGCACCTGATGAACGAGACCGTCGCAGCGGGTTTCCAGCCGGCACTGTCCCACAAGCTCAAGGCCGACCACGGCTTCATGACGGTCTACTACGAGCTCGACCCGGCCATGCGGTTGCCGATGGTACCGATCATCCTGAACTGCACGACGCCGCCGCTGATGACGATGCGGCAGTGCCACCAGTTCGGCCTGGCCCTCGGCGACGCGATCCGCTCGTACCGCGACCTGGACCGGATCGCCCTGGTCGGCGGCGGTGGACTGTCGCACTTCGTCGGCGAGCCCCGGGTCGGCGACATCGACGAGGAGTTCGACCGCTGGTTCCTGCGGCAGCTCGAGAGCGGCAATCTCGACGAGCTGCTCGACCTGCCCAACGACGAGCTGGCGGAGGCGGGCAACGGCACCGGAGAGGTACGCGCGTGGGTCGCGGTCGCCGGTGCGGCGCGCGACAAGAAGGCCCGGGTCCTCTCGTACGAACCGATCTACCCGTGGATCAACGGGATGGGCGTCGTGACGTTCGAGTGACGTCGCACGACCTCGAAGCCGGCGGTCGCCGCGGACGGTCGGTGGTCAGCAAGGCGGTGTCGCTGCTCGACGCCTTCGCCCTGGACGACGTGGAGCTGAGCCTCAACGAGCTCGCCCGGCGCACCGGGCTGCCGCTGTCCACCGCCTACCGGCTGGCGAACGAGCTGGTGTCATGGGGCGGGCTGGAACGGGCCGAGGGCGGTGGGTACCGGGTGGGGCTGCGCATGCTGGAGATCGGCGCGCGCGCACCACGCAGCTCCACCCTGCACGAGATCGTGGTCCCGTTCATGCAGGACCTGTTCGTCGCCACCCGGGAGAACGTCCACCTGGCGGTGACCGCGGGCCACGAGGCGCTCTACATCGAACGGGTCACCGGGCTGCGGTCGATCGCGGTGAAGTCGCGGCGGTGGGGGCGGATGCCGCTGCACACCACCGGCGTCGGGAAGGTGCTTCTGGCGTACGCGGACGGCGACTTCGTCGACCAGGTGATCGCCGGCGGACTACGCCGATTCACGCCGTACACGATCGTCGCCCCGGGTCATCTGCGCCGCAACCTGGCCGAGATCCGCCGGGCCGGCGTGGGTTTCGCCTACGAGGAGATGAGCGTCGGGCGGGTGTCGGTGGCGGCGCCGTTGTTCGACGCGAACGGCCGCGCGGTGGCCGCCCTGTCCATCGTGGTGCCGACCACCGCCGACCCGCAGCGGTTGGCGCCCGCTCTGCGACTCGCGGCTCTGTGCGCTTCGCGCCGCTTGCGCGAGCGAGGCTTCGTCGGCGACACCCACCCCACCCCGGAGAATGGTCACGCCAGTCCTCCACCTCCTTGATCCATCCGATGTGCAGAATGTAGGTCTTTCCCGAGCGCCGGAAAGCCCTACGTGTTGTGCCGGCCTGCCGTTTTGGCGGCGATACGGATTCGCGGCGATATCGACTTGCGGCGACCGCGACGTGCAAGGGTCAAAATGGCGGCCGAGGGTCGCCTGATGACGCACGGAATGGTGCGGGAGGCGGTGCGGAGATCAGCGGGAGAAGCGGGCGGTGACCGCGCCCAGCCGGGAGAACTCGGCGCGGAACACGTCGCCGGGTCGAACCGGAACCATCTTGTGGACGGCTCCGGGCAGCACGATGTCGCCCGCCCGCAGGCCCGCGCCGAGGCTGCCCAGCTTGTTGGCCAGCCAGGCCACGCACCGCGCCGGGTTGCCGAGGGCGGCGGCGCCGGCTCCGGTGTCGAGCAGCTCGCCGTTGCGGGTGACGACCACGCCCAGTAGTCGCAGGTCGAGCTCCTCGGCCCGGCGCATCCGGCCGCCGACCACCAGCAGGCCGGAGGAGGCGTTGTCGGCGACCGTGTCGACCAGCTTGATCCGCCAGTCGGCGACCCGGCTGTCCACGACCTCGATCGCCGGGAGGACGCCGGCCACGGCGGTCAGCGCCCGCGCCGTGGTGACGCCGGGGCCGGCCAGGTCGCGCTCCATCACGAAGGCCAACTCGGCCTCCACCCGGGGCTGGAGCAGCGTGTCCAGTGCGATCTCCTCGCCGTCCTCGACCACCATGTCGTCGAGCAGCACTCCGAAGTCGGGCTCGGCCACGCCCAGTAGCTGCTGCATGGGCCGCGACGTCAGGCCGATCTTGTGGCCGACCGTGCGCGCGCCGGCGGCGACCCGGCGGTCGATCACCCGGGTCTGGATCGCGTACGCGTCCTCGACGCTCAACTCCGGCGCACGGTCGGTCAGCGGCTCGATCGGCTGCCGCTCGGCAACCGCCCGGTGCAGTTCCGCGGCGAACCGGTCGATCAGGTCGGCGTCAGGCATAGCTGCAGTCTCGCCACGACCGGAAGAAGGGGACAGGTTCACTTCCACCCAGCGGCAGGCGGCAGGAGGTCGGCGGCAGAAGCAGCGGTGGTGCGTATTGGTGAGCAGAGCAGGGGTAGCAGGAGCCGGCTGGGGGAGCGAAGGCGGCAGGGGTCAGACCAGGCCGAGCAGCTTGGCGGCGTTGTCCCATTGGATCGCCCGCACGGCGGCCGCGTCGATGGCCAGGGCGCCGACCGACTCGCGGGGTGTCGGGTCGGCCAGCTCGAACGGGAAGTCGCTGCCCAGCAGCAGGTGTTCGGCGCCGACGTCGGCGACTAGGCGGGCCAGAAGTGGGGTTGAGAAGACCGCGGTGTCGTAGTACAGCCGGTCCGCGTACGCGCTCGGTGGCAGCGCCGTCGTTCGCGCGACGTCCTTGTTGCGCCAGCCCATGTCCATCCGGCCGCGCAGCGCCGGCAGGCAGCCGCCGCCGTGTGCCAGGCAGAGCTGCAGCTCGTGGCGTTCCAGCACGCCGCCGAAGATGAGCCGGGCGACGGCGAGCGCGGTCTCCATCGGATAGCCGACGAGCTGCGCCAGGTAGAAGTCGCGTTGCCGGTGTTTGTCCGGGACGCCGCTGGGATGCAGGAAGGTGAGCACCCGCCGTTCGGCGAGCAGTGCCCACAGCTCCTCGTTCACCGGATCGTCCAGGTCGCGGCCGGCGCCCTGGCTGCCGATCGCGATCCCGGCCATGCCCAGCTCGTCCAGGCAGCGCCGGGCCTCTTCGGCCGCGCCCGGCCAGCCCAGTGGCACCGAGCCGAGGGCGACCAGGCGGCCGGGGGCCAGCGCGACGTGGTCGGCGAGCTGGTCGTTGCCGTGCGCCACGATCTCGGTCACGAAGGCCCGGTCGTCCGCGGTGGAGCAGAACAGGAACGGCGGCAGCGACACCGCGTGGTGGCTCGTGCCGGCGATGTCCATCTCGGACAGGCGGTCGGCGATCTGGTGTTGCGAGCGGGCCAGCGGGAGCGGCACGCCGGGCGCGATGCCGCTCACCCGCGGGTCCAGCCGGACCACCGAGGGGGACGAGCCGGCCAGCTCGGCCAGGCCGCGCTCCTGCAGCCGGCGCAGCAGCGGCATCGGCATGGCGTGCGCGTGCACGTCGACGGCCGGCGTGTCCTCCGGTGGCATATCGGGTCAGCGTTCGCTGGCCAGGAAACCGGCGACCAGCTGGGTGAAGTCGGCGGACCGCTCGATCTGCACCCAGTGCCCGCAGTTCGCGAACACGTGCAGGTCACCGTTGCGTACCAGCCGCATCAGCCGCAGCGAGTTGTCGACCGGGATGACCTGGTCCTCGCGGCCGTGCACGATCAACGTCCGGTGCGGCAACGCCCGGATCTCGTCGTCCGCGGTGCGCATGGCGTCGACCCAGCGTTGCCGGGGGGCGGGAAACATCGCGGCGTACGACTCCTGGAAGCCGGGCTGCATGCTGGCCCGGTAGCGCACCTCGGCCAGCTCGTCCGGCACCAGACCGCGGTCGTGGGCGAACACGTCGAGCACCCTGCGCATGTTCGCAAAGGACGGTTCGTAGCCCCACACCCGGTCCAGGCCCTCGGTGATCTCGAAGTCGATGCCCATGCTGCCCATCAGCACCAGCTTGTCGACCCGGTCCGGGTAGCGGGCGGCCAGCCGCAGCGCGATCGCGCCGCCGAAGCTGTTGCCGACCACGCTGGCCCGGCGGATGTCCAGCGCGTCGAGGAAGCCGACGAGCTGTTCGGTCCACAGGTCCACGCCGTAGTCGCCCTTCTCCGGGCGTTCGGAGAAGCCGAATCCGGCCATGTCCGGCGCCAGCACGCGGAACCGGTCGGCCAGGACGGGAAGAACAAGACGCCAGTTCGCGTACGCGGTCACGCCCGGCCCGGAGCCGTGGATGAACACGACAGGTGGCCCGCTGCCGTCCTCGAGATAGTTGGTCTGCACGCCGCCGGCGTCGACGGTGGCGCCGATCTCCGGCCGGTCCTTCTCGGTCATGAGGCCTCCTTGGTCGCGTCTTCGACCGTGCGGCCCGGGTGCGGCCAGAGGCAATCCCGGCTTCTGCCCAGCGGGACCGAGCCGAGGCGGTCCCGTTCTCGCCCCACCGAGGCGATGAACCGAGGCAATGAGTTGACACAGATATTTCAGCTATGTGACGGGACTGCCACTCAGTGGCAACTTCAGCTTTCGCCCGCCCCCCGACCGTGGAACGGTCGAGGCACGGCAACGACGACGTCGGGAGGGGGCTATGGCGGGAAACTCCACAGATGCCGGGCGATCCGTGACCAGCAAGGTCATCGCGATTCTGATGACCTTCCGCACCGGCGAGGCGTACTCGCTGACCGAGATCGCGCGGCTCACCGGGCTGCCGGTCTCCACCGCCCATCGGCTGGCCCTCGAGCTCGTCGACTGGGGAATGTTGCAGCGCACCGGCGAGGGGCAGTTCCGGGTGGGGGCCCAGTTACGCGCGATCGCCAACCAGGCCGCGGTGGCGGTGCCGAGCCTGCACGAGCGGGCCCGCCGGGTGATGGAGGACCTGGCTGCCGCGTCCGGCCGGGCGGTCATCCGGCTCGGCGTGCTCCGCGACCTGGAGGTGCTGTTTCTGCAGAAGGAGCCGGGCGACCGACCGGTGCCGGTGGCCTTCGGATCGGCCACCATGCCGCTGCACGCCACCGCGATGGGCCGGGTGCTGCTGGCCTTCGCCTCGACCGGGCTCGTCGACATGGTGATCGAGCGCGGTCTGACGCGGTACACCGAACACACCATCACCGAACCGGACGAGCTGCGGCATGCGCTGTCGGTCATCCGACTGAGTCGGGTGGCGACCTGTCGCCGCGAATACCAGCGGGCCTACTGCACGGCCGCCGTGCCGGTGTTCGGCGTCGGCGGCCGGATCGTCGCGACGCTCGAGCTGGGCCTGCGCGACTCCGAGGATCTGCGGATGCTGCGACCGCCGCTGATCGTGGCCGGGCGCGCGCTGACCCGGGAACTGCAGAGCGGCGCGGCGCGGCCGGCGATGAGCATCGGCGCCGTCCGGCAGTTCGACTCGCTGGTCATCTGAGGCGGAGCTGGTCATCTGAGGCGGAGCTGGT
>DASWMR010000571.1:0-4734 GCA_036399635.1 Actinoplanes sp.
CCGTACATAGGACATCGACACGGGCGAATCGAGGTCCACCCGCCGAAGGATCGGCCTGGCTAGCGTGTCGCGCATGGCGTCCGGCGGCAGCCCCGCGAAGGGGTACCTACTGGTCGCCGTCACGGTGCTGATCGTGCTGGCCACGACCGGCGCGTGGAACCCGTGGCCGAAGGTCTGGGCCTGGGTGGATACCAGCGAGCCGATCGCCGACGGCGCCGCGCGGTGGCAGCAGACCATCGGCGGCAGCCCGCGCAGCGTCGCGCTCGCCGGCGACGCGGTGATCGTCGAATACCGCACGTCGATCGAGGCGTACGGCCTCACCGCCGGCGTCAAGCTCTGGGGCAGCGACGCCGACTGGGCCGCGACGGCCGGCCGCGGCTCCGACGTGGTGGTGGTCACCGGACGGCTGCTCACCAAGGGTTACCAGGTGCTCGATCCGCGCACCGGTGCGGTGCGCCGGGCGGACACCGCGGCCACCGCCGTCTGGACCTATCAGGACGCCGTTCTCGACCTGCGGTGCGCCAAGGGCGGCGACTGCCGGCTGACCGCCTGGGACCCGCGCGGCAACTCACCGAAGTGGACCGTCAGCACCGGCGGCATCGGCTTCGTGCTCAACGCCGCAAATCCTGACCTGCCGGACACCCGTCAGCTGACCACCGCGAGCGTGGACGACGACGTGGCCCGGCCACGGAAGCTGCCCACCCTGATCGGCCTGCCCGACGACGGCAAGGTGCGGCTCGTCGACACGGCCTCCGGCAAGGTGGTGCAGGTCGTCGAACCGGCCGCCGACGAACGGGTCGCGGTGGCCGGTGGGCGGTTGCTGACCGTGACCGGCACGGCCCGGGACGGCACCTGCTATTACGGCGTGGTGGCCACCGATCCGCCCGGCGGTGCGCCGGTGTGGCGGCGGGAAGGGCTCAACCTGCGTACCGCCGACAACGGGTCGGGGTGCAAGCAGGAGCGTGATCCGGCCGGCGGCGAGACGGTGGTGCTCGGTGTCGACCCGGTCGGCCGGGAGGAGTTACTGGCCGGGCACGATGGGCGGGTGCTCTGGCGCGGCGCCGAGGGCGAGAACGTGCTGGCGGTCGACGACCGGTCCGCGGTGATCCGCAGCGCCGACCGGTCCGCGGTGCGCGGCTTCGCCTTCGGCAAGGGCAGGACCGCCTGGGTACGCCCGGTCGGCGCGAACGTCTCGGCGGCCCTCACGCCGTACGCCGTGATCATCGTCACGGCCCGGCCGAGTCGGGTGGTGGCGATCGCTCCATCCGGCGGTCGGGTGCTGGCCGATGTGCGTACCGATGCCCGGATTTTCGCCGTCGGCGCGGGCGGCATGATTGCTGTTGCCGGGCGCGACATGGCGTACCTCCCGTTCAGTTGACCTTGTCGTGAAGTTGATCCCGGGCTAGTTGACCGAACTGGTATCCGCGCCGGGCCAGACGGGTTCGCTAAGGGGGCCGGCCCTGTCCTAGGCTTGCCGCTCATGAGCAGAGGCGCCGCGTTCTCGTTCTCGCCGCTGTTGCCGATCGGCGACGACCTGACCGAGTATCGACTGGTCAACGACGAGGGCGTCGACGTCGTGCACGGTCCCGGCGGGCGCCGGTTCCTGACCGTCGAGCCGGCCGTGCTGACCCAGCTGACCGCCGAGGCGATGCACGACATCGCGCACTACCTGCGGCCCGCGCACCTCTCCCAGCTGCGGTCGATCATCGATGACCCGAAGGCGTCGGCGAACGACCGCTTCGTCGCGCTCGACCTGCTGCGCAACGCCAACATCGCGGCTGGCGGCGTGCTGCCGATGTGCCAGGACACCGGCACGGCGATCGTGATGGGCAAGCGCGGCCGGCACGTGCTGACCGACGGGCTCGACGAGCAGGCCATCGCGCAGGGCGTCCACCAGGCGTACACCCGGTTGAATCTGCGCTATTCGCAGTTGGCCCCGCTGACCATGTGGGACGAGCGGAACACCGGTACCAACCTGCCGGCCCAGATCGAGCTGTACGCGGAGGACCCGGGCGGTCAGCCGGACGCGTACAAATTTCTCTTCATGGCCAAGGGCGGCGGCTCGGCCAACAAGTCCTACCTGTACCAGGAGACCAAGGCGCTGCTGAACCCGGCGCGGATGATGGAGTTTCTGGACTCCAAGTTGCGGCTGATCGGCACCTCGGCCTGCCCGCCGTACCACCTGGCGGTGGTGATCGGCGGCACCAGCGCCGAGTACGCGCTGAAGACCGCGAAGCTGGCCAGCGCGAAGTACCTGGACAATCTGCCCCGGCACGGCACGATGGCCGCGCACGGCTTCCGCGACCTCGAGTTGGAGGCCGCGGTCCTCGAGCTGACCCGCGACTTCGGTATCGGTGCCCAGTTCGGCGGCCGCTACTTCTGCCACGACGTACGGGTGATCCGGCTGCCCCGGCACGGCGCGTCTTGCCCGGTCGCGATCGCGGTCTCCTGCTCCGCCGACCGCCAGGCGCTCGCCAAGATCACGCCGTCCGGTGTCTGGCTGGAGCGGCTGGAGACCGACCCGGCCCGCTTCCTGCCCGACATCGAGCTGGAGGCGGGCCCGGTCGTGCAGGTCGACCTCAACCGCCCGATGGCCGAGATCCGTGCCGAACTCGCGCAGTACCCGGTGCAGACCCGGCTCTCGCTGAGCGGCCCGCTGGTCGTCGCTCGCGACATCGCGCACGCCAAGATCGCCGAGCGGCTGGCGGCCGGCGAGCCGATGCCGCAGTACCTGCGCGATCACGCGGTCTATTACGCCGGTCCGGCGAAAACCCCCGAGGGGTACGCCTCCGGCTCGTTCGGTCCGACCACGGCCGGCCGGATGGACGCCTATGTGGAGCAGTTCCAGGCGGCCGGCGGCTCCCTGGTGATGCTCGCCAAAGGCAACCGCTCCAGCCAGGTGACCCGGGCCTGCCAGGCCCATGGCGGCTTCTACCTGGGCTCGATCGGCGGCCCGGCGGCGCGGCTCGCCCAGGACTGCATCCGCCACGTCGAGGTGCTGGAATACCCGGAACTCGGCATGGAAGCGGTCTGGAAGATCGAGGTGGCCGACTTCCCGGCGTTCATCGTCGTCGACGACAAGGGCAACGACTTCTTCGCCGACGTCACCCGCCCCACGAGCGTTCTGCAGATCGGCGCGCGCCGCTGACTCTGCGCGTGCCGGCGTCGGCTCACCTGGCGCCCGCACTGACTCTCCGCGTGCCGGCATCGGCTCACTGGCGCCCGCACCGGTCGAGCGGTCAGCCGCAGTAGCCGGCGACCGGGTTCAGCCACTCGGTGAGCTGGCCCTGGATCGTGCCGTTCAGATCTTTGAGCGTCTTGACCCGGGCGAAGTACCGACGGTCCGCCGCGCTGAGCTCCAACTTCCCGGCCGAGGTCAGGCCAGCCCGCTGGAAGTCCGGGTCCGCGGCGCCGGCCGTCTCCTTGCGGATCTTCGTGGCCACCGCCTTGAGCTCGCCGGCCGCCGTGTTCTCGGCCTTCTTCGCCTCGGTGGCCTGCTTCGCCTCCTTGTAGGTGATCATCTTGCCCAGGGCGGTGCCCAGGTCGCGCAGCTCACCCTGGTAGATCGTCTGAAGCTTTCCGCAGACCTGCCGGGTGCTCGCCGAGTAGTCCGGTGCCGGCGAGGTGGTCGGCGTGGCAGTGCTCGGCGCGGCCGCTGCCGCGCTGGTCGCGTCGTTCGCGTCGCTGTCGCAGGCGGTGCCGGCCAGCAGAGTGCCGCCGGCGATCACGGCCAGGAGGGCGCGTCGCATGGGAGATCCTGTTCTTCGGGGGGAGTCTTCTTCTCGGGGGAATCTTCCTGAGGGCCTTCGAACCCCGGCCGACGTTACGTTCCGGAACGGTCAGCGTCCAACTTCGCCGCCGCGGTCGGCGACCTGACCGCCGATGAGCGACCGCACGACATCGGAGGGTGGCACGGATCAACCTGCGAGCCGGGGCGAACGGAGAGACGATGGTGCGGTGACTACTGACGAGGGTGACTTCCGGGTCGAGCGGGACACGATGGGCGAGGTCCGGGTGCCGGCCGCCGCCCTATGGCGGGCGCAGACGCAGCGTGCGGTGGAGAACTTCCCGATCTCCGGGCGCGGCATCGAGCCCGCGCTGATCCGCGCCCTGGCCCAGATCAAGGGCGCGGCCGCGCAGGCGAACGCGGATCTCGGCGTCCTCGACGACGATGTCGCCAAGGCGATCGCCACGGCGGCGGCACACGTCGCCGCCGGCGGATATGACGACCAGTTCCCGATCGACGTCTTCCAGACCGGCTCCGGCACCTCGTCGAACATGAACGCGAACGAGGTAATCGCCACCCTCGCGGCCCGCGAGTTGGGCCGCCCGGTCCACCCGAACGACCACGTCAACGCGTCGCAGTCGAGCAACGACGTGTTCCCCTCCGCGATCCACCTGGCCGCCACCGAGGCGGTCGCCGGCGAGCTGATCCCAGCGCTGGAGCACCTGGTCACGGCCCTGACGGCCAAGTCGGAAGCCTGGGCAGAGGTGGTCAAGAGCGGCCGGACGCACCTCATGGACGCGACGCCGGTCACCCTCGGTCAGGAATTCTCCGGGTACGCCCAGCAGGTCGCCAACGGCATCGAGCGGCTCACCGCCACCGTGCCCCGGCTCGCCGAGCTCCCGCTGGGCGGCACCGCGGTCGGCACCGGCGTGAACACCCCGCCCGGGTTCGCCGCCGCGGTGATCGAACGCCTGCGCGAGACCACCGGCCTGCCGGTGACCGAGGCG
>DASWMR010000572.1:0-1647 GCA_036399635.1 Actinoplanes sp.
AGCTGGCCGCCGACGGACCGAGCGCGGTGCGCCAGGCCGAGCTGCTGGCCCCGGACCTGATCGTGCTGGACGTGATGCTGCCCGGCTTCGACGGTCTCGAGGTGTGCCGCCGGATCCAGGCCGAGCGACCGGTGCCGGTGCTGATGCTCACCGCCCGCGACGATGAGACCGACCTGTTGGTCGGGCTCGCGGTCGGCGCGGACGACTACATGGTTAAGCCGTTCTCGATGCGCGAGCTCGCCGCCCGGGTGCACGCGCTGCTGCGCCGCGCGGCCAAGTCGGCACCGGCACCGGAGGCACCGCCGACGCTCCGGTTCGGCGACCTCGAGATCAACCAGGCGGAGCGGCGGGTGCAGCGCGCCGGGGTCGAGGCGCACCTCACCCCGACCGAGTTCGACCTGCTGGTGCACCTCGCCGGGCATCCGCGCACGGTGCTGCCCCGGGAACGGCTGCTGGCCGACGTGTGGGGCTGGGCGGACGCCTCCGGCACCCGCACGGTGGACAGCCACATCAAGGGGCTTCGCCGCAAGCTCGGGCCGGACCTGATCCGTACGGTGCACGGGGTCGGTTATGCCCTGGAGGTCGAGCGATGAGGTTGCCGGCCCGCACCTGGTTGCCCCGCCCGCTGGACCCGGTCCGGTCGCTCAAGATGAAGATCATCATGGTGCTGGGTGCGGCCGGCGGCGGCGCGATGATCTGGTTCTGGCTCTGGCTGCGCTGGTTCCCGGTCTGGACCGCGCTCACCGCGGTGGTCATCGGCGTGACCATCGTCCAATTCCTGGCGCACGGCATGACGTCGCCGCTGCGCGAGATGACCGCCGCGGCCCGGGCGATGGCGCAGGGTGACTACAGCCGCCGGGTGCGGGCCACCTCGCAGGACGAGGTCGGCGAACTCGCGGTCGCGTTCAACCAGATGGCCGCCGACCTGGCGGCGGCGGACCGGCAGCGGCGCGAGCTGATCGCGAATGTCTCGCATGAGCTGCGTACGCCGATCACCGCGCTGCAGGGTCTGTTGGAGAACATCGTCGACGGGGTGGCCGCGGCCGAACCGGCGATGATGCAGACCGCCCTCACCCAGACCGAGCGGCTCGGTCGCCTGGTCTCCGAGCTGCTCGACCTGTCCCGGCTCGACGCCGGGGTGATGCAGTTGAGCCGGGCCCCGATCAACGTGCCCGGCTTCCTCGCCGACGTGGTGCGGGAGGCCGAGGTCAACGTCGCCGGTTCCGGGCGGGACGTCCGGTTCCAGGTCACCGCGCCCAGCGTTGTGGTACCCGGCGACCGCGAGCGCCTGCATCAGGTCTTCGCCAACCTGCTCGACAACGCCGCCCGGCACAGCCCAGCGGGCGGGACCGTGCAGATCCGCGCCGAACGGCACGACGACCATCTGCTGGTCGCCGTCGCCGACGAGGGCGAGGGCATTCCGCCGGACGAACGCGACCGGGTCTTCGAACGCTTCACGCGGGGCGAGCGGCCCGGCGGCGGCGGCACCGGTCTCGGCCTCGCCATCGCCCGCTGGGTGGTCCAGCTGCACCAGGGCACGATCGCCGTGGTCGACCCGGAGCCGGGCCGCGACGGCTGCCGCATCCACGTCACCCTCCCGCTGCAAGCCGCCTGACCGACAACTTCCCATCCCGGCACCGCTCCACG
>DASWMR010000573.1:0-2890 GCA_036399635.1 Actinoplanes sp.
CGGGGTGTAACCACCGACGAAGATCAACTCACCGTTCGCTGCCATGGGCTGATCCCATCACACCGGGGGCGGCTGGCTGGCGGGAGCCCGCCGCCGTCAGCTGGCGGCGGGCTCTAGCTAGCGGGAGCCCGCTGATGTCAGCTGGCGGCGGGCGACGTACTCCACCAGCTCGATCAGGACGCTGCGGGCCGCCACCGGCTCCCGGGCGTCGAAGAGCACCACCGGCACGCCGGGGTCGAGATCGAGCGCCCGACCGACCGCCTCGGCGCTGAAGCGCGGCTCGGTCTCGAAGCAGTTCACCGCCACCACGAACGGGGTGCCGCGCTGCTCGAAGTAGTCGATCGAGGGGAAGCAGTCGGCCAGCCGGCGGGTGTCGGCCAGCACCACGGCGCCGAGCGCACCCTGCGACAACTCGTCCCAGAGGAACCAGAACCTGTCCTGCCCGGGGGTGCCGAACAGGTAGAGCTGAAGGTCCTCGGTGATGGTGATCCGACCGAAATCCATCGTGACGGTGGTGGTGGTCTTGCCCTCCACACCGTCCAGTTGGTCGGCACCCTCGACGCCGGTGAGGACCTCCTCGGTCTGCAACGGACGGATCTCGCTCACCGAGCCGACCATGGTGGTCTTGCCGGCGCCGAAGCCGCCGGCCACCAAGATCTTGAGCGCGACCGGAGGACGCGACGACGCGCCGTTGCGGTCAGAGCGCACGGAGTCCATTGACAACCGCCTTGAGTACGTCGACGTCGTGCGGCTTGGATGCCGCGGGGGGTTCGTACATCGAAATGAGGCCTGCCGAGCGTAGATCACCGAGTAGAACCCGGACTACACCGATAGACAGATCGAGACCTGCGGCGAGCTCGACCACCGAGATCGGCTCGCACGCGGCCGTCACGATGGCATGGTGCTCGGGCTGCAGGCCGGCCTGTAACGCGGGTGCCGGGGTCGCGACGACGAAGGCGACCAGGTCGAACTCGTCGGATGACGCGACCCGGCCCTGGGTCATCGCGTACGGCCGGACCACCGGTCCCGCGTCGCGATCGAGCCAGTCGTGCGGCCGGTACTCGGATTCAGCCGGCATCGGTCGATGCTGCGGCGGGGCGCCCCGGCGCATTCATGTTCGCCCCGACGCGGGTCACCAGCATGGCCATTTCGTAGGCGACCAGGCCGAGGTCGGCATCGGCCGCGGCCAGCACCGCGAGACAGGCGCCCTGCCCGGCGGCCGTGACGAACAGGAAGGCCGACTCCATCTCGACCACCGTCTGCCGCACCGGACCCGCCCCGAACTGCCGGCTCGCACCCTTCGCCAGGCTCTGGAAGCCGGCCGCCATCGCGGACAGGTGCTCGGCACCCTCCCGGGTCATCCCCGCCGACGCCCCCATCAGGAGCCCGTCTGCCGAGAGCACCACCGCCTGCTCGACGGTCGGGACCCGCTCGACGAGATCGTCGAGGAGCCAGGTGAGTTTGGCGCTCTGGTTCGTCGTCTGAATCACTTTGCGTCCTTCTCCGGCCTGATGACGTCGGTGCCGCCGGGGGCGGCGGCGCGGTGGGCGGCCGAGTCGCTTCCGTCCCCGGATGATGTCGCGCGTTGAGGGAGCGTCTCGTCCCGAGCGAGCGCGGGGCTCACGATCGCCGGAATGCCGACCGTAGCCGCATCGGTGAAGGATTCGCCTCTCGGCCGTCCCTCAATGTCTAGCTCCGCCCTATTAGACCGATCTTCGGGCACGGAATCCGCACCGTTGCCCAGCCTTTCGCCGCGATTTCCGTCGCGGCTCCAGCTGGCCGGGACCTCGGCTCCGCGGTCGGAAGGCACCGCGATCGGCTCGGCGTGGGAGGCGTCGATCCGCCCGCGAGTGGTGCCGTGCTGGAACGCGTTCATGATGCTCCGCACCTGCTCGGGTGAACGGAAGGCCACCGTTTCCTCGCCCGCCTCGGCGGCGGACTGGCGCAGCTGCGGCGCCAGGCTCGCCTGACGCACCCGGCGGGGAAGACCGTCCTCGGTGGACAGCGTCGGCAGTGCGGTCGGCACGGACGCCGCCGAGGTGCGCGGCAACGCCCGGGTGACCCGCCCCCAAAACGGCGCCGCACTCAACTCGCCCGGCTGATCGGCCCGATCCGTCGGGACCGCATTGTTCGAGGCCGGCATGCCGGGACCGGCGGCCGGCAGCGCCAGCGGCCGCCGCTCGTCCGGGCGGGCTCGGGACACCTGGTCGACAGCGGGCGGGCTCGCCGTGGCCAGATCGATCGGTCGGGCCACGCGCCGGCGCTGCACCAGGCCGTCGGCGCTGAGGCCGTCGGCGACCGACCCCTGCACCGATGCGGCCGTGCCGCGCGCCCGGTGCTGGCCACCGATCGAGTACTCGCCGGTGTCGAACGGCGACGCCCGACGCTGCTGCGGGATCGGTGTCGGACCGTCGTCGCCGGTGACCGGCCGGGGCTCGGCGCTGCCGCGCCACGGCAGCGCGGTCACCGCACGACGGGCCGGCTCGTCGGCGATGGCCGGCTGCAGTTCGCCGTTCGGGGCGGCCGATCGGGCGGGCAGTGCGGTGGGGACACCCGCCGGCGGCCCGCCGGAGAGCAGGGCGCCGGGGACGAAGACCTCCGCGGTGATACCGCCGACCGGGGAGGTACGCAGCACGACCCGGATGCCGTGCCGGTTGGCCAATTGGGCGATCACGTAGAGGCCGAGCCGGGCGCTGTCCGCCGGATCGAACTCGGGCGGCTCGACCAGGCGGCGGTTCGCCTCGTCGAGCGCCTCCAGCGCCATGCCGAGGCCGCGATCCTCGATCTCCAGCGCGTAGCCGTTCGGCACCACCCGACCGGTGACCTGCACTCGGGATTGGGGCGGGGAGAACGAGGCGGCGTTCTCCAGCAACTCGGCGAGCAGGTGGAT
>DASWMR010000574.1:0-9082 GCA_036399635.1 Actinoplanes sp.
GCACCGTCAGGGCTTCGATGATGTCCTTGACGATCGCGCCCCTGCGCTTGACCGCGTTGTCACCCGCACCCTGGAACTGCTTGAAGAGCTTGCGGATCTCCTTGTGGTCGTTCTTCAGCAGCACGATCGCATCGCTCGACATGTGTTAGCCCTTCGCTGGTCTCTGACCTGCAAGTTTATCCTCGCCAACGGTCACCTCGCGGCCGATTGCCGCCGCCCGACGCCAAGTCGCCGGCTTGTCGAGAAGCCGGCTTGCCGAGAAGCCGGCCTGCCTAGAAGTAGGTCGTGACCAGTCGCCCGCAGCTTGCCCGACATGCGGGCGAGCTGCCGGCGATGGTCAGCCGGTCCGGGTCTGAGCGGTCATGTGCCGTCGGCCGGCGGGACTGGCGCAGTGCCGGCCGGTGGCTCGGGTGTTGTCTTGGCCGACGACTCGGCGGGCTCCCTCGCGAACAGGCGTTCCTCGTCGAGGGCCGACGTCTGCACCACCAGGACGTCGCAGACGGCATGCCGGACGACACCGGCCGGCACCGAGCCCAGCAGCTGCCCCTCGTCCGCGCCCAGCCCTCGGTTGCCGACGACGATCAGGTTCGCCGGGTTGGCGCCGACCGCGTCGAGTAGCGCCTTCGCCGGATCGCCGGCGACGATGCGCTGGTCGATGTAGCGGGCCCGCTCCCGGGTGAGGGCGGTGACCGACCTCGCCAGCGCCTCCCGCGCGGCCTCGGCACCGAGGATGTCACGGCGCGGCCCGGCACCCGTCGGGCCGGGCTCGTCCTCCCGGTACGCCGTCACGACCACCAGCCTCGCCTGTGCGGCCTGCGCCACCTCGGCGGCGCGGTCCACGGCGTACAGGCTGGTGGGTGTGCCGTCCGAACCGACGACCACCCGGTCGTAGACGGTGATGCTGCGCTTGCTGCCCAGTGGCACGATCGGCGACTCGTCGGCCTCGTCCGGCGGGTTAACCCACAGCATGGCCACGGCACCGATCGCGAGCAGCACGCCGGCCAGGGTGATCGCGTTGCTGCCCTTGCTGTCGAGCAGGTGCTTGAAGATCCAGCCGAAGGTGACCGTCTGCACCAGCATCGGCACCACGATCATCATGTTGAGGATGCCCATGTAGACGCCGGTGCGCTTGGCCGGCACCATGCTGGCCACCATCAGGTAGGGCACGCCGACCGCGCTGGCCCAGAAGATGCCCACGCCGATCATCGGGATCAGTGCGACGTACTGGTTGTCGATCCGGGCGAGCCCGACCAGGGCCACCGCCGCCAGGCCGAGAGCGATCGCGTGCACCCGCTTCGCGCCGATCCGCTGGGCGAAGCCGACCAGGAACAGCGCCGAGATCATGGTGACGAAGTTGTACGCCCCGTTCTCCAGGCCGCTCCAGCCGATCGTCTCGTCCCAGGCCGCACCGCCCTGTTCGGGGTCGGCGCCGAACACCGTCTCGCCGAGGCTGACCGCCAGGAACTGCCAGTAGATGAACATCGCGTACCACTGGAAGGCGAAGACCACGCCGATCTTGTGCATCGCGACCGGCATCACCCGGACCGCGTCCGCGATCTCGCGCACCGCGTGCCCGAGACCCTTGGGTGCGCTGCGGATCTCGGCAAGGTCCTCATCGGACGGGGTCAGTTCCCTGGTACGCGCCATCGCGGTCAGCACCGACAGCAGGATGCACACCGTGCCGATCATGAAACACACGAACATCCAGTACGGCACGCCGTTGCCCGCCGTGGTCTCCAGCGCCGTCACCTTCTGCAGCGCGAAGAGCGACAGGTTGGCCAGGACCGCGCCGGCACCGGTGAACATGCTCTGGGTGAGGAACCCGCGGGCCAGTTGCGACTTGGGCAACCGGTCGGAGATGAACGCCCGGTACGGCTCCATCGAGGTGTTGTTGCCGATGTCGAGCAGCCAGAAGCAGAGCACGCCGAGCCAGAGCACGCCGACGAACGGGAAGAGGAACAAGATGACCGCGCACAGCAGCGCACCGACCGTGATGAACGGCCGCCGGCGTCCCCAGCGGGGATGCCAGGTGCGGTCGCTGATCGCCCCGATCAGCGGCTGGATGATCAACCCGGTGACCGGGCCGGCGAGGTTCAGGATGGGCAGCTGATCGGGGTCCGCTCCGATCAGGAGGAACAGCGGATTCACCGCCGACTGGGTGAGACCGAAGCTGAACTGAACCCCGAAGAAGCCGAGGTTCATCATCAGCAGGGCACTGCCCGTCATCAATGGGCGCCGTTCGGCCGGACCGGCCTCGGGTTCAACCGACTGTGCCGACGTCGTGGTCATCGCGGCCTCCAGCGTATGAGATCCAGATCACACGACGCTAAACCGATTGTGAGCGGGCCGCAACCAGGAGTGTCGATGGGTCGCACCCCTCGACGGGAGGTGCCCGGTGTAATAACGTTCGGTAAGTCAATGGCACCTGAGTGTGATTCCGGCCTCGACTGGTGCCGCGGCCGGCCTGCGAGGGCCCGCTCGGAGAGGGGACGGCGATGAGCGCATGGCGGACCATTGTGGTCGGCGTGGACGGCTCGCCCGGCAGCCGAAAGGCCCTGCTGTGGGCGGCGGCCGAGGCGGCCGATCACGGCGCGAGCCTGACCGTCGTCAACATCTGGGAGCACACCCTGCTCCCGCCGGCCGGAAGCGTCACCGTGTCCGAGCATTACGTGCCCGACCCGAGCCAGCGCACCGCCGAAGACCTCGTCCAGGTCATCAAGGAGGTGCTCGGCGACGATCCGCCCGTGGTAATCCAGCCGCAGGTCAAGCAGGGCCGGCCGGCCAAGGTCCTGATCGAGGAGTCGGCCGGCGCCGACCTGCTGGTGGTCGGCGAGCGCGGCCACGGCGGCTTCGCCGGTCTGGTGCTCGGCTCGGTCAGCCAGCACGTCGCCGCGTACGCGAAATGCCCGGTGACCGTCGTCCGCTGAGCACATTCCCTCCCTGCCGGAATCGGGTTGCCGCGGCGGCGGGCGGCCGTCAGGCTCTGCGGGCATGGAACTGCCAGAGACTGTCGACGCCGGTGATGTCGTGCTCAAGCGATGGGAGCCGGCCTGGATCGACACCGCCACCGTTGGCGTGCGCGAGTCGCTGCCCGAGCTGATGCCGTTCCTGCCGTGGGCCACCCCGGGGTACGACGTCGAGGCGTCGCGCATGTTCATCGAGTCGTCGGTGGCGAGCTGGGGCCGGGGCACGGCGTTCAACTACGCGATCTTCGAAACGGGCGGCGACCTTGTCGGGGCCATCGGCCTGATGACCCGGGCCGCGCCGGGCACGCTTGAGATCGGCTACTGGATGCGTACCTCGTACGCCGGCCGCGGTCACATGACCGCGGCCGTCGTGGCACTGGCCCGGGTGGCGCTCGCCCTTCCCGGCGTTCAGCGGGTGACTATCCGGCACGACGTGACGAACGCGGCCTCGGCCGCGGTGGCGGCCAAGGCCGGGTTCATCGAGGTCGCTCGGGTGGCGAAGGAGCCGCAGGCGCCCGGCGAGACGGGCACCGAGGTGCACCGCGAACGCCGGGCCGCCGGCTGAGTAGGCCCTGCCGAGCGGGTGGCCGAGCTCACGCACCATGCCGCCGTACGGCCGGCGTGTGTCAGCCGGACCGGGGTGTCTCGACCAGCCGCGGCGCCAGGTGCTCCACCGGAACCCGGCCACGGTCCCGCTCGATCTGGCTGGTCAGGGCGCGGGCCCAGCTGGTCAGGGCGTCGACCGCGACGCCGTACGGCGCGGTCGTGGCGTACGGTTCGATCCGGTCGGCGGCCCGGGTGAGCAGCCGGACCGCGCCGACGCCGTTGCCCCGGCGGGCGTGGGTGATGCCGACCGCCAACTGGGCGAGGCCCTTCCACAGCTCCCGCGTGTCGTCGTCGCATGCCTTCCACGCGCCTTCGAGAACCTCATGCGCGTGGAACGGGCGGTCGGCGGCCAGCAGGCGCTCCGCCTCCCGCAACGACTCGGCCGGGGAGAGCACGAGGTCGTCGGGGGTGGTCGGCACGCCTGGCAGGCCGCGCGGCAACGGGCGACCCAGGCCGTCGCGCGGGCGGGCGTTCCGGGCCCGGCCCGCGGAGTCGCGGTCCCGGGGGACCTGGACGCCGTCGGACGCCGAAGACGCCGGATCAGACTGCATGCCGTCATCTTTCCATGCGCTCCGACGCCCGCGGCGTGCGGCGATCCTCGTTACACGAAGAGCTCGCCGGGATGCGCCGGCAGGGCCGCCAGGTCCTCGAGCGACGGCCCGGCTTCGACCCGCGCCGGCAGCACGAACTTGTAGCCGACCTGCCGCACCGTACCGATCATCGAGTCGTGCTCCCGGCCGAGCTTCGCGCGAAGCCGGCGCACATGCACGTCGACGGTGCGGTGACCGCCGAAGTAGTCGTAGCCCCACACCTCGCGGAGTAGCTGGTCGCGGGTGAACACGCGGCCTGGATGATCGGCGAGGAACTTCAACAGCACGAACTCCTTGTACGTGAGCTCGAGTGGTTGACCGGACAGCTTCGCCACGTACCGCTCGGGGTCGATGGCGAGCGCACCGCACGTGGTGAGCCTGTCCGAGGCACCGTTCGCGATGCCCTGGAGCCGGCCCACCGCCAGGCGGAGTCGGGCTTCGACCTCGGCCGGGCCGGCGGTCGCCAGGATCACGTCGTCGACGCCCCACTGCTCGGAGACCGCGACCAGGCCGGCTTCCTCCACCACGGCGAGCAGCGGCACCCGCAGGCCGGTGGTCCGCAGCATCCGGCAGGTTCCCCGAGCCTCGGTCAGCATGCGCCGCGCGTCCACCAGGACGACATCGGGGTTAGGACCGGAAACCAGGACGGAGACGTCGTGCGCGGCGCCGCGCAAGGTGTGTGGCAGGAGGTCGAGTGCCGGGAGCACCCGCCGTCCCGGCTCGTCATGCGGCTGGGCCGTCAGTACCAGGATCTCCACGGGGCCTCGCCTCTCGAACGTTGGTAAGTCCAGCTGAGCGTCGAACGTTGGTAAGACCAGTTGAACGCACTGTTCATCATCAATGTTTCGTCTTTTCGCAGTCGCGTGTTTCGGGTGACACGGGTCGCGCCGGATGTGGGCCAAACTTGATCTGTTCCAGAAGAGGGGTCTAATGTTCAGCGGGTGACCTCCGACCTAGCGGCGCGGCTGCGGGCGGTCCCGATGCGCGTGACCCGGCCTCGGTTGGCCGTGCTCGCCGCGCTCAGTGACCACCCGCATGTCGACACCGACGCGGTGATCGCGCTGGTCCGGGCCGATCATCCGGCGGTCTCCCATCAGACGGTGTACGACGTGTTGCGCGCCCTCACCGACGCCGGTCTGGTGCGGCGCATCCAGCCGGCCGGTGCGACCGCCCGCTACGAGTCCCGGGTGGCGGACAACCACCATCACGTCGTGTGCCGCTCGTGCGGTGCCATCGCCGACGTGGACTGCGCCGCGGGCCACACACCCTGTCTCACCGCCTCGGACGACCACGGCTTCGTGATCGACGAGGCGGAGGTCGTCTACTGGGGCACCTGCCCCGACTGCGCGGCCCACCGCACTCCCCAGCGATCTGCCAGTTCGGAAGGAAGCAAATGAGCGACAACCAGGACAACGTGTCCGCCAGCGCCCAGGGCGTGGACCAGAAGGCGGCGGCCGGGTGCCCGGTCGCGCACGATTCGGTGACCGCGAACGGCAGCGAGAGCGAGAACCCGGCGATCGACTCGCCGACTCCCAAGACCGGCGGTCGCCCGCACACCATCCGGGACTGGTGGCCCAACCAGCTCGACCTCGGGGTGCTGCACGCCCACTCGTCGAAGGTCAACCCGCTGGGCGAGGACTTCAGCTACGCCAGGGAGTTCGCGAAGCTGGACGTCGAGGCCATCAAGCGGGACATCACCGAGGTGCTCACCACCTCGCAGGACTGGTGGCCGGCTGACTTCGGCCACTACGGCGGCCTGATGATCCGATTGAGCTGGCACGCCGCGGGTACTTACCGCATCCACGACGGGCGCGGCGGTGCCGGCGACGGCGGCCAGCGGTTCGCCCCGCTCAACAGCTGGCCGGACAACGCCAACCTGGACAAGGCCCGCCGGCTGCTCTGGCCGGTCAAGCAGAAGTACGGCCAGCAGATCTCCTGGGCCGACCTGCTCGTGCTGGCCGGCAACGTGGCGCTCGAGTCGATGGGCTTCAAGACCTTCGGCTTCGGCTTCGGCCGCCAGGACGTGTGGGAGCCCGAGGAGATCTTCTGGGGACCGGAGGACACCTGGCTCGGTGACGAGCGCTACGTCTCCGACGACGCGATGGCGGAGAACGTCGGCGCCACCGAGATGGGCCTGATCTACGTCAACCCGGAGGGTCCCCGCGGCAACGCGGACCCGCGGGCGGCGGCCTACTTCATCCGGGAGACGTTCGGCCGGATGGCGATGAACGACGAGGAGACCGTCGCGCTCATCGCCGGCGGCCACACCTTCGGCAAGACCCACGGCGCCGGCGTCGCCGACGGGCACGTGGGCCCGGAACCCGAGGGCGCACCGATCGAGACCCAGGGTCTCGGCTGGCTGAGTACCTACGGCAGCGGCAAGGGACCGGACACGATCACCAGCGGGCTCGAGGTGACCTGGACCGACCGGCCGACGCAGTGGAGCAACCGCTTCTTCGAGATCCTCTTCGGCAACGAGTGGGAGCTCACCACGAGCCCCGGCGGCGCGAAGCAGTGGGTCGCCAAGGACGCCGAGGCGATCATCCCGGACGCCCATGACCCGGCGAAGAAGCACCAGCCGACGATGCTCACGACCGACCTTGCGCTGCGCGTCGACCCGGCGTACGAGAAGATCTCGCGTCGTTTCCTGGAGAACCCCGACGACTTCGCGCTGGCGTTCGCCAAGGCCTGGTACAAGCTGTTGCACCGCGACATGGGCCCGGTCAGCCGCTTCCTGGGACCGTGGGTCGCCGAGCCGCAGCTGTGGCAGGACCCGGTGCCGGCCGTCGACCACGAGCTGGTGGGCGACGCCGACATCGCGGCCCTCAAGGCGAAGGTCCTCGATTCCGGCCTCACCGTCGCCCAGCTGGTCTCCACGGCCTGGGCCTCGGCTGCGAGCTTCCGGGCCACCGACAAGCGGGGCGGTGCCAACGGCGCCCGGATCCGTCTCGAGCCCCAGCGCAGCTGGGAGGTCAACGAGCCGGAGCAGCTCGCCACGGTGCTGGACACCCTCGAGGGCATCCGGAGCGAGTTCAACGCGGCCGGCGGCGCGAAGATCTCGCTCGCCGACCTGATCGTGCTGGCCGGCTCGGCCGGCGTCGAGAAGGCCGCGCGCGACGGCGGCGTCGAGGTGACCGTGCCGTTCCGCCCGGGCCGCACCGACGCCACCCAGGAGCAGACCGACGTCGAGTCGTTCCGGGTCCTCGAGCCGCGCGCCGACGGATTCCGCAACTACCTGCGCCCCGGCGAGAAGACCCAGCCGGAGGTGCTGCTCATCGATCGTGCCTACCTGTTGAACCTGACCGCGCCCCAGGCGACCGTCCTGGTCGGCGGTCTGCGCGCCCTCGGCGCCAACACCGGCGGCTCGCCGCACGGCGTCCTCACCGACCGGCCCGGCGTGCTCACCAACGACTTCTTCGCCAACCTGCTCTCCCCGGGCACCCGGTGGAAGGCGGCGGAGTCCGGCGAGCACCTGTACGAGATCCGCGACGTGACCACCGACCAGGTGAAGTGGACCGCCACCGCGGTCGACCTGGTCTTCGGCTCGAATTCCCAGCTGCGGGCGCTGGCCGAGGTCTACGCCAGCGCGGACGCCCGCGACAAGTTCGTCAAGGACTTCGTCGCGGCGTGGACGAAGGTCATGGAACTCGACCGGTTCGACCTCGCCTGATCGCCCGGGCCCCCGGGCCCGGTCGGTACGGCCCACGGCGACCCCGGCCGGCCCCTCAAGGCCGGCCGGGAGTCGTCACGGTAAGCAGCCGGATGCGGGCCGGCAAGTTGCCCTACAGGCACCCCGCGGGACGCCCTCGGCGGAGGCTCAGGCCTTGCGGGCGACGCCGCAGTACACGTCCAGCGGGGTCGGCTCGGCGCCACCGGGGGTGGGCCGCCAGAACGGGGTCGAGACGATGCCGGGTGCCACGAGCTCGAGACCGGCGAAGAACGAGGTGATCTGCTCCACGGTGCGCAGGTGGTAGAACGCGCCCTCGGTCTTCGCGGTCTCCACCGCGCTGTCGTTCTGCGGCGTGGTGATGCTGTCGTTGATCGCCAGGTAGCTGCCGGGCGGCAGCGCGTCGACGAACGTGCGCACCACTCCCGCCGGGTCGTCCGAGTCCGGGATGTGGCCCAGAATGCCGACCATCATGACGGCGATCGGCTGGGAGAAGTCGAGCGTGTCGCGCGCGGCCTGCAGAATCTTCGCCGGGTCGCGCACGTCGGCGTCGACGTAGTCGGTGGCGCCCCGGGGGTCGCTGGTCAGCAGGGCCCGGGCGTGCACCAGCACCAGCGGGTCGTTGTCGACGTAGACGATCCTCGACTCGGGCGCGATGCGCTGAGCCAGCTCGTGGGTGTTGTCCGCCGTCGGCAGGCCGGTACCGAGGTCGAGGAACTGGCGGATGCCGGCCTCACCGGCCAGGAAATCCACGGCCCGGGCGAGGAAGCCGCGGCCCGCGCGGGCGAACTCGCGAAGCTCCGGCAACTGGCTGAGCACCGCGTCGACGGCGTTCCGGTCGGCGGCGAAGTTGTCCTTGCCGCCCAGCAGGTAGTTCCAGGTGCGCGCGCTGTGCGGCACGTCGGGGTTCAGCCGCGACTGCAGGTCGGCATCGGAACTGCTCGTCATCGGGACACCCTCCCAGCGGTACGACAATCGTGTGCGGCTCGAACGCAGCATAGTGTCCACCGTGTAACGCGGAACAGCGCGTCACCCGCCGGTCGCTGCGCGGGCCGGCTGGGCAGGTAGGGCATACTGCGGTGCCCTGTTCAGCGGGCGACCCCGCCCGGTGCGGGGTGATGTCGCCGATTTCGCAGGGAAATCCGATGAGCCGCGCACGCCCGAGCACCTGGACGCTACGCCGCCGGGTCGTGGTGCTGTTCACGGTCGCGGGAATTCTGCTGGGCGGGATCGGCGCGGTGGCCGCGGCGACC
>DASWMR010000575.1:0-2006 GCA_036399635.1 Actinoplanes sp.
AGCGGCGACCACGCCTGGGGGCACTACCCGGAGACCACGCCGCTCTATGGCGCGCTGCGCGAGCAGGGTCTGCTCGACTCCAGCATTCCGGCTCTCAAGCCGTAAAACCGCGCATCCGGCTAGCATCCGGATGTGGGCCAAACTCAGACATTAGAGAAGGCGGCGACCGCGGCGGGTCGGCTCATCCTCGCGGCACTGGGGGCGGAGCACCCGGCGCGGTCGCTTTCTCGTCTCGCCGACTCGCCCAGCGCGACGCGGCTGCTGCAGGAGCTCTTCATCGTGGCGGTACGCCGCAGCTTCGTCGGCCGCGACCCGCGGGACGTCACCCGCTACGTGGCCGACCTGCTCGAATTCCAGGCCCTGCCGGTCGGCGGCGAGCTGGCCCGGGAGGCCGAAGCGGTCATCCGCGCGGCGACCGGCGAACCCGAGCTGGCCCGGGGGATCGCCGCACTACGCCGGTTCGAGCTCAGCTGCTACGTGATCGGCGACCTGGTCCGGTCGCCGGGCATCCCACCGGCGGAGCTGCTCGCGCTGATCGACCAGGCGGAGCGGCGGGTGGCGCGAGCCGACCGTCCGGCTAACCGGGTGCACGGACGGCGGACGGTATGACGACCACCGAGGCGGGCCGCTATCTGCGGGCGGTGGCGCAGGCCGAGGCGCCGGCGTATTTCGGTACGCAACCCGGTGGTGCCCCGGTGGACGACGCCGCGCGGCGGGTCTGGGCGATCGCGTTCGGCCTGGTGGCCAGGCGCCGCTTCGAGGCGGACACCCCGCTCGCGGAGATCGGCCGGTCTGCCGCCACGGCGGTGCACGAGCACGCCGCGGCCGCACTGCCCAGGCTCGACGTGGAGATGCTCATCCGGGACGCGCTGGGCGAGCCGGTGCCCACCGGCGAGATCGACCCGGCCGTGGCCGCCGGCGTACACCTGCTGATCTTCGCCTCGATCGCCGACGAACTGGCGCTGTGCGACGCCGAACTCGACTGTCTGATCACCGAAGCGGAAGCCTTGGCGGTCTGACGGTCACCCCTACCCCATGCTTGGCAATCCGCACGGTGGGTACTTGACCGCAAGCCCATCTGCCAAGGAGGTTCGCGATGATTTTCAGTCTGATTCGCCGGTTCGTGGTGATGACAGTGGCCGTGCCGCTGGCCGCCGCCGGAGCGCGCAAGCTCAGTGACGCTGTCGAGGCGCGCCGCGGGCCGTCCCGGGGCACTCGCGCGCTGCGACAGGGCGCCGACTTCCTCCAGGGGACCCTCGGCCGCAAGAAGAAGCGCCGGTTCGGCTTCGCCCGCTGATGCCGGCGGCGTTTCGCCCGCTGATGCCGGCGGCTGGCCGGGCCGGCCACCGCCAGCCGCCGAACTCGCCGAGCACCAGCCCGGCCAAGAGCGGCGGGACCCGGTCCGAGTCCCGCCGCGTCGAGCGTTACGGCGTCGTCGTGGTCGCGGCCAGTTCCGCCGGGGCCGGCGTCGAGGTGGCCGGCGTCAAGGTGGCCGGCTCGGTCCGGCGCCAGCGCTTGGACGGGTCCCTGCCTGCGACTGACTTCCGGGTGACCGGGGTCCACTCGTAGTCGCGGGGGTTCGGCAGCGACAGCCTGATCACCTTGGCCCAGGCGGACGCGACCTGCTTGGGCAGCGGCCCGGAAGTGTAGGACAGACCGTACCGCTGGAAGAGGTCCTGGATCTTCGGGGCGATCTCGCGGTAGCGGTTGCTCGGCATATCCGGGAAGAGGTGGTGCTCGATCTGGTGCGAGAGGTTTCCGGTCATGATGTGCATCAGCCTGCTGCCGGAGATGTTCGCCGAGCCGAGCATCTGACGCAGGTACCACTCGCCGCGGGTCTCGCCCTCGATCGACGTCCGCTCGAAGGTCTCCACGCCGCTCGGGAAGTGCCCGCACATGATGACCGAGTGGCTCCACAGGTTGCGGAGCAGGTTGGCCGTGGCGTTGGCCGCGATGGTGTGCAGGAACGACGGGCCGGACAGTGCCGGGTGCACCACGTAGTCCTT
>DASWMR010000576.1:0-5938 GCA_036399635.1 Actinoplanes sp.
GAACAACGCCTGCTCGGCGGTCTGCGCCTGCTTGATGTAGTAGTCGATGTCGATGCTGGCGTTCTTCGGGACGCGCGCGTCCTTCCAGAGGCCGTGCTGGCCGGGACCGCCGACGCCGTAGGCGGCGAGCGCGAGGTGGACTTTGCGGGACATGACTTTCCCTCCGGTGCGGGTACGAGTGTCAGCCGTGCAGGGCGGCACGCAGCGCGTCGCGTTCGGCGCGGTCGGCGGCCGAGGAGTGCAGCGTGGGGGCGGAGCGGACGAGGAGCCGGGTGTAGTCGTGCCGCGGTGCGTTGATGATCTCGGCCGCGGGTCCGACCTCGACCAGCTCGCCCTGGTAGAGCACGGCGATGCGGTCGGCCACCCCGGCCACCGAGCCGAGGTCGTGGGAGATGAAGACCAGGGCCGCGCCGGTCGACCGCAGGGACTTGAGGATTTCCAGGACCTGCACCCGGTTGGCCGAGTCCAGGGCGCTCACCGGCTCGTCGAGGAAGATTAGTTTCGGCTCGCTGACCAGGGCGCGCGCCACCGCGACGCGTTGCCGCTGGCCCCCGGTGAGCTCGCCGGGCAGCCGGCTGAGCAGCTCCTCGCCGAGACGGACGCGGGCGAGGTACTGCCGGATCGTGGCGTGGGCGGCGGCACCGGTGACGCCGTGGACCGCCAACGGCTCGGCCAGCGACTGGGCAACCGTGAGATCCGGGTCGAGGCTGCGCAGCGGGTCCTGGAACACGTACTGGACAACGCCGCGGCGCCGCAGCCCGCGCCAGCGTCGGCCCGAGTAGCCGGTGACGTCCTCGCCGTCCACGACGATCCGGCCGTGCGAGGCCTTCACCAGCCCGAGCACCGCCCGGGCCAGGGTGGACTTGCCGGAGCCGGTCTCGCCGATGATCCCGATGATCTCGCCCGGCACGACCGACAGCGACACCCCGCTCAGCGCCCGGTGGCGTTTGCTTCGCAGCCCGTAGTGCACCTCCAGGTCGGTGACCTCGAGGACCGGGCGGTTCTCAGTGGACACGGTCGCCCTCCCGGAAGCGGTCCAGGCCGTACTGCTCGTGCTCGGCGATCAGCAGGCGGGTGTACTCGTGCCGCGGTTCGTAGAGCACCTCGGCGGTGGTCCCGCGCTCCACGACCTCGCCGTCGTGCAGGACCAGGACCTCGTCGCAGACCTGGGCGACCACGGCCAGGTCGTGCGAGACGACGACGAGTGCCAGGCCGCTCTGATCGCGCAGATCGGTGAGCAGGTCGAGGATCTCGGCCTGCACGGTCACGTCCAGCGCCGTCGTGGCCTCGTCGGCGATCAGAATCTGCGGCTGCGCCGCGATCGCCGCGGCAATGAGGACGCGTTGCAGCATTCCACCGGAGAGCTCGTACGTGTACCGGCCGTACACAAGCTCCGGATCGCGCAGGTGCACGGCGGTCAGCAGCTCGATCGCCCGCAGTTTGGCGGCCCGCCGCTGGAGTCCCAGTTTCACCCGGATGACCTCGGCGATCTGCGGGCCGACCTGGATCGAGGGGTTGAGATAGGAGGCCGGGTCCTGGAACACCGCGCTGATCGCCGAGCCGCGCAGCTCGGTCCACTGGCTGTCGGTGAGCCCGGCGATGTCCCGCCCGAGCAGCTCGATGGTGCCGTCGGCGACGGTGAACCGGCGCGGCAAGATGCCCAGCGCGGCCCGGCAGGTCAGCGTCTTGCCGCTGCCGGATTCGCCAACGATGCCGATCGACCGGCCCGGGCCGACGTCGAGGTCGACACCGCGGACGACGTCGCGCCCGGTGACGCGGTCGCGGATGTGCACGTCGCGCAGCGTCAGCACGGATTCGGAAGTCATCGGATGCTCCCTTCGGCCGCGGCGGACCGGCGGCGGATCGTGCGGTCGTCGAGCAGGGCCCGGCCGTTCACGCCGGAGACGTCGCGGATCGCGTCGGCGAGCAGGTTGCTGGCCCAGACGGTGGCCATGATGAGCGCCGCCGGAACGATCGGCGCGTACCACTGGTAGCTCAGGTAGCCGAGGTCGGTCGCCAGCAGGCCGCCCCAGGTCGGCGCCGGCGGCTGCACGCCGATGCCCAGGAAGGTGAGACTGGAGACGATGATGAAGCCGGTACCGATCGTCTGGGCCAGGGCCACCGCCAGCGGCGGCAGCACCTTCGCCCAGACGTGCCGGCGCACGATGCCGGCCAGCGAGACGCCCGAGATGATCGCCGCCTCCACATACTGCGAGTGCGCGACCTGCAGGGTCGCGGCCCGGGCGACGCGGAAGTAGAGCGGCGCGACCAGCACCCCGACAACCAGCATGGCCTGCGAGATGCCGTTGCCCAGCAACGCGACCACGGCGACCGCGAAGAGCAGGAAGGGCAGGGCGATCAGGGTGTCGACCAGGCGCAGGGCGGCCCACTCGAAGACCCGACCCAGGTAGACCGACAGGATCCCGGGAATGCCGCCGGCGACCAGCGCGATCAGCGCGACCTGGACGGAGCCGGCGACGCTGACCCCGGAGCCGTCGAGCAGCCGGCTGAACACGTCCCGGCCGAGGTAGTCGGTGCCGAGCCAGTGCGCCCACGACGGGGCGGCCAGCGTGTCGGCGCTACCGGCCAGCGAGTCCTGCGGCGAGATGAGCGGACCGAAGACGGCGAGCAGGACGATGACACCCAGGATGATGACGGCGATGCGGCCGCTGGTGAGGCTCAGTACCCGGCGGACCATGTCACACCCCCCGTTGGGCGGCCGGGGTGACCCGGGCCAGGATCAGATTGACGAGCAGGTTGAAGAGCACCACCAGCACGATCGACACGACCAGGACCCCCTGCACCGAGGGGACGTCACCGGCCTGGGCCGAGTCGTTGGCGAACCGGCCGAAGCCCTGCAGGCCGAAGATCCACTCGGTGATGACGGCGCCGCCGATCAGCGCCGGGAAGCGCAGGCCGAGGACGGCGAGCGCCGGGCCGGCCCCGTTGCGTAGCACGTGCCGGAAGAAGATCCGGCGGCGGCTCAGCCCGCGGACGATCGCTCCGGTCACGTAGTTCTCCTGGTACGCCGCGATCAGCCCGGAGCGGAGCTGGCGTGCCACATCGGAGACGGTGTCGAAGCTCAGCGCCAGCGCCGGCAGGATGAGGTGCGACAACCACAGCCCGAAGCCGGCGCTGATCGGGACGTACCCGGCCGAGGGCAGCCAGCGCAGGCCGACCGCGAAGACCGCGACCAGGACGATCCCGACCACGAAGGCCGGCATGACCGAGACCAGCGTCATGAATCCGGTGATCGCCCGGTCGATCCAGGTGGTCTGTCGCACCGCGGCCAGCGTGCCGAAACCGAACCCGGCCACCACGCCGATGACGAGTGCCAGCGTCGCCACCGACAGGCTGATGGCGAAGCCGTTGCCGATCAGCAGGCTGATATCGGCGCCGTTCGACCAGCTGGCGCCCAGCCGGCCGTGCAGCACCTCGGTGAGCCAGTCGAAGTACTGGACTCCGAATGGCCGGTCCAGGCCCCACTCGTGCTCGATGCGCTGGATCGCCTCCGGGGTGGCGTCCTCACCGAGCTGGATCCGAGCCGGGCTGAGGCCGGTGAGCGCGCGCAGCGCGAACGTGACGAACGTGGCGAGCAGGAAGGCCGGGACGAAGATCAGCACGGAGCGGCCCAGGATGGCGAGGACGCGTACCGCCGACCGCTGGGCCTTCACCCAGCGGACCCCGCCGTGGCTCGCTGTCCGGGTGGTCACCGCCGCCTCACTTGGCACCGATGGTCACGCCGGTCCAGTCGACGTGCCCGGGGTTGCCGGGCAGCGCGGACACGGACTTGTTCTTGGCGAAGAGGTTCGGCTGCGAGTAGGTGAAGACCAACGCCTTGCTCTCCAGCCCGGCGCGGGTGGCCTCCTGCAGCAGCTTCGGGTAGTCCGGCGAGTCCAGCGGCGTCTTGCGCACCTTGGCCACCGCCGCCTCGAAGCCGGCCGGTTCGTACGGCGTGCTCAGGTTCAGCGGTCCGTTCGGCCCGAAGTGGGCGGTGAGGGTCTGCAGCGCCGAGTCCCGGCCGGTCGTGCCGTAGATCGAGAAGACCAGCTGCTTGGCGAAGAACGGCGTGGACCAGTTCTTGTCGATCTTGATGTTGACCTTGATGCCGACCGCCGCGAGCTGCGCCTGGACGATCTCCGAGGCCGGCTGCGCCTCCGGGATGACCAGGTCGAGGGTGATCTGGCCGGGCGCGATGCCGGCCTCGCTGAGCAGCTGCTTGGCTTTGGCCGCGTCGTACGGGTACAGGTCGGCGGATTGCGGGTCGTACGCGACGTAGCCGGGCGGGAACGGCTGGGTCGTGGCCTTGCCGTACCCGAAGGTCAGCTTGTCGACGAACTCCTGGCGATTGATCGCGTGGCGGACGGCGTCCACCACCTTCGGGTCGGTGAACGGCGCCTTGTTGATGTTGAGGCTGAGGTTCGACGCGTTGAAGCCGGGCTGGACGAAAACGTCGAGCCCCGCCGCCTTGGCGGCCTTGGCCTGGCTGGCCGGGATGTCGGCGAAGTTGTAGACCCCGGTCTGCAGGCCGGCCACGACTGTCGACGCATCCGGCGCGGACACCAACTCGACGTTGTCGATGTGCACGTTCTTCGCGTCCCAGTAGTTCGGGTTCTTCTTCAGCAGCGCCTTCGTCCCCGGGATGAGCTGGGTGACGGTGAACGGGCCGGCGCCGACCGGATTCTGGTCGAGCTTGGTGGGATCGGCGGCCGCCTTCGGGCTGGCGATCTGCAGGACGCGCTCGCCGAACAGCAGCGGAATCTGGTAGTCGGTCTGCGTCAGGTGCACGACCACGTCGAGATCACCGCTGGTGGTCACCGACTTGATCGAGGTCAGGTCGCCGAACAGGGCCGAGTTCTTCTGCGTCTTGGCCCGCTCGATCGCGGCCTTGACCGCGGCGGCGTCGACCGGTGCACCGTCGCTGAACGCCGCCCCGGCCCGCAGGTGAAAGGTGATCTCGTCGCCGGTCTTGTTGTATTTCCAGCTCTCGGCCAGATCGGGCACCGGATTGCCGGTCGCGTCGGTGCGGGTCAGCGACGCGTAGACCAGGGCCAGCTGGCGGAACTGGGCGCCGCTGCCGGAGACGACCGGGTCCCAGTGGGTGGGGAAGGACCCGACCGCCCACTTGAGGGTGGCGGGGGCGCCGGCACCCGCGTCGGCGGAGCCGCCGCAACCGCTGAGAGCCACCGGGAGAGCGAGGGCGAGGGCGGTGAATCCGCGCCAGGATCGGGTACGGGCGGGCATAGAATTTCCTTCCGGAGGGGTGGGCGCGGAGCAGAGATCAGGCGGATCAGACGGAGGCGGGTACGGCGGTCTGCTCGCGCTGCGCCGTGTAGCGGTTTTCGGGCACCGGCAGGCCGAGGTTGCCGCGCAGGGTTGTCGACTCGTAGTCGGACCGCACGACGCCGCGTTCGCGCAGGATCGGCAGGACCTCGTCGGTGAAGCGGGCGAACTCGCTCGGCACGGTGACGTGGATGTTGATGCCGTCGAAGGCGCCGGCGTCGAACCAGCGCTGGATCTCGTCGGCCACGGTCTGCGGCGAGCCGACGAACGGCGAGCGGTGCCCACGCAGCTGCAGCTCGACAACCTGGCGCAGGGTCAGGTGGTTGTCCCGGGCCAGCTTCGTGATCCGCTCGGCCTGGGTCCGGAAGCTGCGTTCGCCGGCCGAGCCCACCTCGGGGAAGGGTGCGTCCAGGTCGTACTGGGAGAAGTCGTGCCAGCCGAACGGCCGGCCGAGCTCGGCCAGCGCGCGCTCGAAGCTCTTGCCGCCGGCGATCGCGTCCTCGCGGTCCCGGGCCTCGGCGTCGGTGTCCGCGATGATCACCCCGTAGCCCGGGACGATCAGCAGGTGGTCGGGGTTGCGGCCGTTGGCGGCCGCGCGGGCCCGCATCTCGGTGCGAAACGCCACCGCCTGCTCCACCGTCGCCGAGTGCGTGAA
>DASWMR010000577.1:0-5372 GCA_036399635.1 Actinoplanes sp.
CATGTCCGGGGCGTACCCCAGCTCCCGCAACGCCGCGGTGAACGCGGCGAAGGTGATCGCCGAGGTGGTCACCCCCGGCGCGTACTCATCGCGCCAGACCCGCATCCGGCCCAGCACGTCGGCCGACCGGGCGGTCTCCACGGTCAGATTGGCCAGCCACGGCCGGGTCTCGCCGGTCTCGAAGTGCGGGGTACGGGCCATCTTCAGCGCGTCGCGCCACTTGGCCGGCGACTTGCCGAACTGGTTCCACCAGGCCCGGGGCACCGCGTTCACGCGCTTCATCGGCGGGAGCTGTGCGGCCCGCTCGTCACCGGCCGCCCGGACGAGCTCGCGCAGCAACGCGTTCACCGGTCCGGCGTCGCCGTAAGCGTGCGCCACCTTCATCGCGACGTAGCCGCCGCCGACCAGAATTCGCACCGGGTGGTGCGCCCGCGGCTCGGCCTGCAGCCGCCGCGTCATCGCGTCGAAGTCGGCCGGCCCGTCACCGGCATCCGTGACGGCCTCCTGGACGTACCCGGCGAACGTCGGCTGGTCCATGTGCAGCCAGCGGGCGCCACCGCGGTCCAGCCGGGACACCGCGCGGTGCGTCGGATCGGTGGCGTGCAGCCCGATCAGAGCGTTGCGCATCCGCTCCGCGGTGACACCGGTCAGCGGGCCGACGGTGCGGATGTACTCCAGCGGCAACCAGGCGCGCTCGTGCAGGGTCAGGCTGGTGGTGGACATGGTTCCCTCCGGGTTCTCGGTGACCGCGGACCGCCGGGACGGCAGGACCACCCGCAGCACGGTGGGAGCGATGAGGACGGTCTCCACGGCCATCACGACGGCGACCCAGGCGACCAGCTCGGTGAGGCTGCCGCGGCTGCCGCCGTACCAGGCGGCGACCAGCTCGGCGAGGCCGGCGAAGACCGAGAAGATCCCGGCGCCGCGCACCTTGCCCTGGACCCGGGAGATCGCCAGGAAGAAGTGGTGGAAGACGAACGGGATGTAGGTCAGCGCCAGGATGCTCAGCGCGGTGCCGGCCGTGGCGGCGTACCCGGCTCCGAAGATCGACATGATCCGGTCCGCGAAGACCGCCACGAAGATCGACACCGGCAGGCCGACCACCAGGCAGATGAGCAGGCCGACCCGGACCTTCGAGCGCAGCGCGGCCTTGTCGCCGCTGGCCACCGCGAACAGCGTCAGCGCCACGTTGCCGGGGACCATCGCGAGGAACGAGGTCACCATGAACGCGGTGTAGAAGGACGCGTTCGCCTCGGCCGAGAGCACCGCGGTGACCACCAGCGGCAGGGCGGCCCGGGGCAGGTAGGTGGCCAGGTTGAGCAGGTTGTGGTCGAAGGTCGACTTGCCGCGGCCGCGCAGCAGCGACAGCCGTGGGCGCAGCGAATCGACCAGCCGGCGTCGGCGCAGCGCGCCGCCCAGGATCGCGGTGGAGAGCACGGTGCCGGCCACCCAGGTGAGCACCAGATCGTTGCCGCTCAGCGTGATCGGCGCGCACACCAGGCCGACCAGCAACACCAGCTTGAGCAGCGAGAACCAGGCGTTGCGCATCAGCTGCAACGGGCCCTTGAGCAAGCCGACCAGCGCTTCGTCGAGCACCAGGGTCATCGCGTTGAGCGCGATACCGGCGATGAGTAGCCCGATGCCGAGATGGCCGCCGAGCGCCTGCTGCAGGCCCGGGATGGCCAGCTCCGCAACGGCGACGTAGGCGATGCCGCCCACGGTCGCGGCGGAACCGGCGACCAGTAGGCAGGTGGAGATCAGCTCCCACTTGGGACCATTGAGCGAGGACAGGTCGGAGATGAGCATGGTGCCCATCCCGAACATGCCGATCGTCCCGATCAGCGTCATCGCGGACACGGCGGCGGACGCCTGCCCGACGGCCTCGGTGGAGGCGAAGCGGGCGGCCACCCACCAGAAGGCGAAGCCGAACGCCGACGTGATGAGCGTGGTGGCCATCAGCGAGCCGGCGTTCAGAAAGAGGTCGACGTGCCCCCTCAGCGCGGCAACCATGCCGGCGCGGCGCGGTGCCGGTCGCGGCGCGGCCTCGGTCGCGGTCACAATGCCTCCCAGTTATCGACGATCAAAATGTAGTAACTCGTCGTAATTGGGCGCTACGGGTGACCGGCCGGAGATTCGCCTACCGTCCGGCGCTTCAGACGCCGGCGATAGGCGGTTTAACCTGGCCGTTCGGTGGATTTCGCGATGCTGGGAGCGGCTCTCGAAGCAGCGGTAACGTTCAGTGATGGTAACCGTGGGTGATTATTCCCTCAGAGCCAGCCGGCCTTCTTCAGTCGCCAGTACAGGCCGCCACAGACCAGGGCGATCACCGCGATCGTCGCGGCGAAGCCATAACGGGACCCGAGTCCGGGGATCGTCTCGAAGTTCATCCCGTAGATGCCGGCGATGACGGTCGGCACCGCGGCGATCGCGGCCCACGCGGCGATCATGCGCATGTCGTTGTTCTGGTCCACCGACACCTGGGCCAGCCGGGCCTGCAGGATCGAATTCAGCAGGTCGTCGAAGCCGGCCACCCGATCGACGGCCCGGGTCAACCGCCCGCGGACGTCGACGAAGTAGGGGTGCAGCTCGGCCGGCGCGACACCCTGCTCGAGCAGCCGGGCCAACGGCTCCTGCAGCGGGAGCACCGCCCGCTTGAACTCCACCATCTCGCGCTTGAGCTGGTAGAAGTGACTGATCTCCGGCCGCCGCTGGGTGCTGAACGCCTCCTCCTCGAGCCGCTCCAGGTCCCGCTCCACCGCGACCGCGACCCCGAGGTACTCGTCGACCATCCGGTTGCCGATCGCGTACGCCACCGCCCACGGTCCCTGCCGCAGAACCGCAGGCCGCTTCTCCAGGTCCTGGCGTACCGGCCAGAGGGCGCCGGCCGCACCATGCCGGACGGTGATCACGAACCACGGGCCGACCAGCACGGTCACGTCCCCGGTGTCGACGACCTCCGAGGTCGCGGTCAACTCGTCGTGCTCGACGTAGCGGGCGGTGCGCAGCACCAGCATGGTGACCTCGCCGATCGTCTCGAGCGCCGGTCGGTGCCCGTCGGCGGTCGTCTGCCGCACGACCAGCTCGTGCAGGCCGAAGACCCCGGCGACCGCGGTCATCGTCACCGCGTCCGGCTCGTGCAGCCCCAGCCACAGGAACGCGTCCCGCCGCCGTCTGGCCTGCTGGGCGGCCTCCGCGTAGTGCGTCGTCCCGGGCCGCCGCGTGCCGGCGGCGTAGACCGCGCAGTCCACCACCGCGTCCGGGTTACGTCGCTCGCGCGGCGGGACGGCCCGGCCGGGCTGCGGAGTGATCCCCTCGAGGAGCCGCCCGATTGCCCGCGGAAGAATCTCCGCGACCGGTGTCCGACCGCGCCGTCGCCATGCCCACATCCCGCCACCCCGCTTCTCTTATGTGCGGAAGTGACGGTAGCGCCGCGCTCAGGCCGAGCTGCGCATGGCCCGGACGCCGACGATCAGGCCGAGCGCGGCGACAGCGGCCGCCGCGATCAGGCCGGAGACCGTCGTGGCGGCCCAGACGTCGCCGGCGAACAGCGCACGTTCGGCATCCACGACGTACCGCAGGGGGTTGCCGGCGGCGAGCGTACGCAGCCAGGCCGGCCCGTCGTCGATCGGCAGCAGCACCCCGGCCAGCAGCAGGAGCGGGAAGAGCAGGGTCTGCTGCACGGTCCAGAACAGCCACTCCTGCTCCTTCGAGGCGAGCGCCAGCGTATAAGAGAGCGCGCCGAGCCCGACGCAGAAGACGGCCAGGATGCCCATGCCGAGCAGCGCCCCGCCCAGGTGCAACTCGAAGCCGAACGGCAGGCTGACGAGCACGATCAGGGCCGCTTGGAGGACCATCGGGACGATCTCCTTCAGGGCGCGGCCGACGAGCAGGGCCGGCCGCCGCAACGGGGTCACCAGCATCCGCTCGTGTGCGCCGGTCTGGATCTCGAAGAGCAGGTTCGATCCGGTCATCGAGGCGCCGAACATGCAGGACATCACGACAATGCCGGGCACGAACCACTGCAGCGCCGATCCGGTGCCGGTGTCCGGCAGCAGCGGGGCGAACAGGGCCAGGAAGACCAGGGGTTGAGCCATCGAGAAGATGACTGACAGCGGGTTGCGCAGGACGGGCCGCAGCTCGCGGCTGAACACGGTGCCGGTGTCGGCGATCAGCGAAGACATGGGTCTCGCTCCTTTCTCGGGGGAGTGGGGTTCAGGCCTCGACGAGCTGCTTGGTGCCGGCGTCGTCCTGGGCGGCGCCGCCCTCGCGCAGGCTGCGGCCGGTGAGCTTGAGGAAGACGTCGTCGAGCGTTGGGCGGGTCACCTCGGCCTCGACGGCCGGGTGCCCGGCCGCCCGCAGGTCGTCCAGCAGCCCGGGGACCTGGCGCGGTGCCCTTTCGGTGGTGATGCGCAGTTCCGTCGCGTACCGGACGGGGTCGAGCCGAGCCAGCGCGGAGGCCGCGCCCACCGCGTCGCTCTCGCTGTCGAAACCCAGGGTGATCTTGTCGCCGACATGTTCGGCCTTGAGCCGCGCCGGGGTGTCGTCCGCGATGATCCGGCCGTGATCCACCACGATCACCCGCTCGGCCATCGAGTCGGCCTCGTCGAGGTAGTGCGTGGTGAGCACGATCGTGGTCTCGTGCCGCGCCCGCAGCCGCATGATGTGGTCCTGCAGGTTGGCCCGGTTCTGCGGGTCCAAGCCGGTGGAGGGCTCGTCGAGAAAGAGCATCTCGGGCTCGTGGATCAGACCCATCGCGATATCCAGTCGCCGCCGCTGCCCGCCGGAGAGCGTGGCGACCCTACGGTCGGCGACCTCGGTGAGCCCGAACGACTCGATCAGCTCGGCCGCCCGGGTGCGGGCGGTGCGCACCGGCAGCCCGTAGGAGCGCCCCTGGCTGATCAGCTCGTCCCGGCCGCGCTGGCTGTGCGCCGCGCCGTTGCCCTGGCCGATGTAGCCGATCCGCTGCCGCACCTCGCGCTGCCCGCGGACCACGTCGTGACCGGCGACCCGGGCGGTGCCGGAGGTCGGCGGGATCAGCGTGGTGAGCATGCGCAGGGTGGTCGACTTGCCCGCGCCGTTGGGCCCGAGGAAGCCGACGACCTGCCCCTTGGGCACGTCGAAGCTGACGCGATCGACGGCGAGGACCGGGCCGTAGGCCTTGGTCAGTTGCTTGACGGAAATCACTGAAAGGTTCCTCCGCGGCCGACCGGGTGTTAGCCGCCGCCGCCGCCCCGCGCGCCCCGCGCCGGGCCGGTTGCCCCCGGACGCGCGCGGCGAATCGTACGTCGTGTCCAGGCTGTTTCTACACGAGACGGCGCGAAATGTTAATCGCGCGGCGCCGCGCGTAAATGTTTGCAGGCGTGGAAGAAACG
>DASWMR010000578.1:0-4364 GCA_036399635.1 Actinoplanes sp.
GGCCCATTACCCGGAGGTCACGATCGTCGCAAGATAGCGGCGTTTGCACCGACAGTGGCCAGATGAGTTCCCCCGAAGCGGATGCCCGCGCGGGTTGACCGGCCGGCACCGAGCACCTTGCCGCACTTCGGAGGGTGCTCGGTGCCGGGCGACCGCAATCACTACCGTCAACCACATCTATGGGGCGAAGGCGGGCGCGCCAGATGGTCGACAGTGGACACTCATCGGTTGCCGGTTGTTGCTAGGATCGCGGATCCATGGTTCATGGAGCAGGAGTCGGAGTTCGCCGACGTCTACCAGGCCACCGTGATCACCCTGCACGAGGACGCGAGCAAGGTGACCGAGACCGCCGGCGACTACGACCGCACCGACGCTGACCGGCGATCACGACCAGGTCGCCGCGTACGGGCAGACGTGGGAGAACATCGCCGGCGTGACCGGCACCGTGCTCGAGCGCTACCAGGCCGACGTCAACGCCGACCTGACCGTGCTGTCGGCCTTACCGAGGTAGAGCAGGGAGGCACGATTGCGTAGCGGCAGGGACTTCGCTCCAAAGGTGAACGGCGGGTAGGTTTCCCGCCCCGCCGTTTCACTTCCTGCGCCCAGTGCGGAGTCGCTCAACCGGCATACATGCCGCTGATCAGTGACTGCCACGTCATGAGGCCGGCGATGCCGTCGACGGCCATCCGGGGCTCGTCGTTGTCGTGCAGGAACTGCTGCCAACCGCGGACCGCGGTCTCGGTGCGCGGGCCGAATTCGCCGTCCACGATGGGCGCGTTGTTCTCGTCGTCCGACTGGTTGCGGTACTGGAACTCCTCCTGCACCGACCGCACCGCGTCACCCGTGTCGCCGCGCCGCACGGTGACCACCAGCGCCCGCCAAGTGTTCGGGCCGACGATGCCGTCCACGGACAGCTTCTTCTCCTTCTGGAACGCCCGCACCGCGGCGTCCGTCTTGGGTCCGAAGTCGCCGTCCACGGTCACCGAGTACCCGCGGGCCCGCAGGTGGTACTGCAGGCTCGGTACCGGGTGTGCCTTGGCGCCCTTGCGAATCTCGGGCCACGGCTGCAACGCCATCTCGATCATCTCCTTCGCCGGCGGCCGCACCCGGGCCGCCCGGACACCGCCCATCCTCACTCTGGTCGGAGATCAGGTGACTTCTCAGTCGCGGTACCGACAGCTGGGCGGATCACGAGTACGCCAGGTGCAACGTCATGCCGGCGTCCGCGTGGGCCAGGTTGTGACAGTGGTTGGCCCACATTCCGGGGTTGTCGGCCGAGAAGGCCACCTCCCAGACCTCGCCGGGGCGCACGTCGAACGAGTCCAGCCACAGTGGGCTCCCGCTCGCCGGCAACCGGTTGCGGGACAACACCAGCACGTGATGCCCGTGCAGATGCCACGGGTGCACCACCAGAGACCGGTTGACAATCATGAATCTGACCGACTCGCCCAGGCGTACGACCTGGTGCGGGATGTCCGGAGCAGCCTCGTCGCGGGTGCGGTGAACTCCAGGTCGTACCGCCCGCCGGCCGGGATCAGCACGGCGGTGTCGACCAGCGGTGTTGGGCCGTTCAGGTGCGAGCCGTCGATCGCGGCGACCCGGAACGGGGCACCGACCAGGGCGTACGGCTTCCCGGCGACGGGCGATCGGCCGTGGTCGCGTTTCTCTTCGCCGGGTACGCCGAGAGCCCGCCCTGCTGGTGACGGTCCTGCACGGCTATCCGGCGTCGGTGGGAGCCGGGCTGGCCCGCAGCCGGCGGATGCCGTCCGCCGGGTCGATGCTGGTCAGCAAGTGGGCGTACGTGCTGGCAATGGTCAACTGCTTCGCCATATCCCGTTCCGCCGTGAGGCCCGGTTGGAGCTGGACCAGCCCCCGGCGAATCGCGGCGTGCGGCACGGCACGGTGCGGCCGAGCGGATGGCGGACGTGACGGCCGGATGCAGGCGGTACACCTGTGCCGAGGCGCTGTCGTCCGCGGAACCGGGCAGCTGGACGAGTTCGATGCCGTCGTCCGCTCCGAACTCCTCGACGTCGACCAGGTTGCTCTGGCGCAGCAGGGCGACGGCGTCGCCGAAGGCGGGCGCCGGCTCGTCGTGCAGCCGCTGCCACAGCATGACCCAGACCGGCTCGGCCACGCCCACTTGACGGTCGTCGCCCATGGCGCAGGCGAGCACCTCGGCGAGCAGCCGGCCGGGCGCGGTGAGGGCGAAGTCCGGCCCCGGCACGAGCGGCAACCCGAGCCGGCGTTCCCAGACCTCAGCGAACCGGCTCAGGGCGTCCGCCTCGAACCGGTCCGGTGGAGCGGACCACCAGACGACCGCATCGAACCGGTCTGCGTATCGGCGGCGGGGCCCCGGCTTGAGCCGGCTCGACCCGTGAGGCCACCGCCGCGGCGGGATCCTCAGGTATGTGCCGTACGCGGCCGATAGGAAGGGACATGGTCGCCGCACCCTTCAGCGCCCCGGTCGAGATCGTCTCGCAGGACCGGGAAGGTTCCGCATTCGAAGTGCTGGGCGAGATCGGACGGGGTGCCGAAGCCGTCGTGCACCGGGTCCGCCGGGACGGCGCGGAGTACGCGATGAAGGTCCTCCAGCCCACCGGCACCGCGCACGACACCGTCCTGCGGCGACTCCAGCGCACGGTCGCCCTGCTCGCCTCGGTCAGCGACCCCGGGCTGGCCCGGGTGCACGAGGTCGGCGTGTTCGACGGCCGGCCCTACCTGCTGATGGAGCTCGTCGAGGGCCGTCGGCTCACCGACGTCCTGGCCGACGGTCCGATGGCCGAGCCGGACCTGGTCAAGGTCGGCCTCGGCTTGACCGGAGCGCTCATCGCGGTACACCGCTGCGGCCTGGTGCACCGCGACCTGAAGCCGGACAACGTGCTGCTCGAGCCCGGCGGGTCGGCCCGGCTCATCGACTTCGGCCTGGCCGATCGAGTGGCCCGTGAGACCGGTGCCGAGGTCGTCGGCACGCTCGCCTACACCGCCCCGGAGCGGACCGGGATGCTGCACCGCACGGCCGACGGGCGGGCCGACCTCTACTCGCTCGGCGTCCTGCTCTTCGAGTGCGCCACCGGATCCGCGCCGTACGTCTCGGGCGACGTGGGCGAGCTTCTGCGGGCGCACGCGATGGCGCCGGTGCCGGACCCGCGGGTCGCCGCGCCGGACCTCTCGCCCGCCCTGGCCGGCATCATCCGGCGGCTGCTTGCCAAGGACCCCGACGACCGCTATCAAAGCGGCACCGGCCTGCTGGCCGACCTCCGGCGGGCGGCGGAGGCACCGGGCCTCGCCGACTTCCCGCTCGGCACCTCGGACGAGCTGGCGGCGGTCGATCAGGTGCCGTTCGTGGGCCGCGAGCGGGAACTGGCCACCCTCGACGAACGGTGGCGGGCCGCCCGGCGCGGTCGCGGCGGCGTCGTCCTGGTCGAGGGAGCGCCCGGTGGCGGGAAGAGCCGCCTGGTCCAGCAGTTCACCGCCGGCGTCCTGCGGACCGGGCACCTGGTGCTGGACGGACGGTGCGCCCCGGACAACGCGCAGCCGCTGGCCGCGCTGCGTACCGCCGTGGAGGCCCACCTGCGCGCCGTGCGCCGGCTGCCGGCGGCGAAGTCGACGGCCGCGCTGGCGCTCGTCCGGGAGGCGGCCGGTGAGGCGGCTCCGCTGCTGCAGACCCTGTCCGCCGCGCTCGGTGAGGTGCTCACCGCCGGCGAGCAGGTGAGCGACATGAGCCAGGACGGGTACCTCGGCGCGGTCACCGAGTTCCTCCTCGAGCTGGCCCGGCGCAGCGGCGGCGCGGTGCTGGCCGTCGACGACGTGCAGTGGTGCGACGAGGCGACCGGCCGTGTCCTCGAGCGGCTCGCTGCCGCCGTCGCCGGCACCCCGCTGCTCGTCGTCGTCGCGGCGCGCGACGACGCGGACCTCACCGGATTTACCCGCGGGCTGGGCGACGGCCTCACCGCAACGGTCGAGGTGGAGCCGCTGGACGCCGCGGCCACGGCGGCGCTCGTGGCGGCCACCAACGGCGGCCTGCCGATCTCCGACGACGTGTCCGCGCGGCTCGCCGCGCGCAGCCACGGCAACGCCTTCACCCTGCTCGAGTACGTCAAGGAGATCGTCGACGCCGGCCTCGTCCGAGTGGGCGCCGGCAAATGGTCCATCGACGTCGGCCACCTGGACGCCCTGGAACTGCCGGTGGACACGGCCGAGCTGGTGCTCAAGCGGGTGGCAGCACTCGACGCCGACAACCGCCGGATACTCGGGCTGGCGGCGGTCGTCGGCTACCGTTTCACCGCCGACCTCGTGGCCGGTCTCGCCCACGGTGGAGAGCACCGGCCGGAACCGGTCGAGCCGGGCGCCACCGACCGGCAGAC
>DASWMR010000579.1:0-5073 GCA_036399635.1 Actinoplanes sp.
TCGCCAGCCTGAGCCTCGGCCTCCTCGCGATCTTCCTGGCCATGCAGGGCGACGTCCGGCTCGCCGCGGCCTGCCTGGTCGCGTGCGTGGTGTTCGACGGCCTGGACGGCGCGCTCGCCCGCAAGCTCGGCGTCGCCAGCCCGTTCGGCGCCCAGATGGACTCGCTCGCCGACATGTGCTCGTTCGGCCTGGCCGCGCCCGTGGTCGTCTACGCCTCCCTGGCCCACACGGTGCCGCCCGCGGCCGCGATGATCGCCTGCGTGCTGGTGTCGTTGTGCGCGGCGATCCGCCTGGCCCGGTTCAACGTCTCGCCCAAGGACGGCAAGTTCTTCTCCGGCGTGCCGACCACGATGGCCGCCGCGGTGCTCGCCCTGACCGTACTGATCGGCCTGCCGCTGCCCGGGTTCGCCCTAGTCGGCGGGGTGGCGCTGCTGGCCTTCGCGATGGTCTCCAGCTTCCCGTACGCGAAGTTGGCCCGGCTGCTCCGCCTGCCGCCCTGGCTCTGGCTGCTGCCGCTGGTCGCCGCTCTGGTCGACGCCCGGCTGACCTTCGTCCTGATCGTCGCCGCGTACCTGGTCAGCGGCCCAGCGATGTGGCTGAGCCGATTGGCCTCGCTCCGCTCGGCGGGCAGAGCTTGATGCCCTCGACATCGACGGGCGCATTGCGACTCTGGTAACGGTTAAAGCTCTAGGGCCTGCCTCCCGAGCGGGAGGCGGGCCCTTCTCTCTGAGCGGAAAAAGCACCCTGCCCAGCACCGGCCCAGGTTGCCGGGTCTCAGATACTGCTGATGCCCCGTGCTCCAACGGCCCGACACCCCGCCGCCGCCTTACCCCTGATCCGCCGCCCCTGCCTGCGACCGCGCAACAGAACAGGGCGACCGAGATGACTACTCGATAGCCACGACTAAACGGCGTAATCCGGGCGTCGTCTACCCCTATCTTGTGGAGCGAAGCCCACCCGCGCAGCTCACCTCAACAAGATCGAGCCTGCTCTGGCCCACCGCGCCCCACCCCACGCTCCGGCCTTGATCAGTGGGTCCCGAGGCCGCCCTTTTTCACGTCCGCGAGGCGTCACCCGAAGGGGACAGGGGACTGCTTAGATCCAGCGGGCTAGGGGGGTGGCGCCGCCGATTACCTTTTCGTCTACGGCTACCAGGGGCTCGGCCTTGGTTGCCGGGAGGTAGACGTCGGTGCGGGAGCCGAAGCGGATCAGGCCCATTCGCTCGCCCCTGGCCACCAGGGTGCCCACCGGCACGCGCTGGACGATCCGGCGGGCTATCAGTCCGGTTCGCTGGGCTACCGCCACCGTGCCGTGCTCGGTGTCCAGCACCGTGTAGGCCGCCACGTTGTGCTCGGCCGCCGCGGTCATCGCGTTCGCGTAGCCGCCGTCCTCGACGAAGTAGTCGGCGACCCGGCCGGCCACCGGCACCCGGTTGACGTGCACGTCGAGCACCGACAGGAAGACCGCGATCCGGAGGAACTCGGCCGGGCCGAGGCGGTCGTCGGTGATCCGCTCGATCGACAGCACCCGGCCGTCGGCCGCCGCGACGATCGCCGACGGGTCGTCCGGCACCTCCCGCTCGGGGTCGCGGAAGAACGCCGCGACCGGCGCCGCGAGCAGTGCGGGGAGCAGCCACAGCCGCGACTTGGGCCGGATCGTCCGGGCCAGCGCGGCGACGCCGAGCGCAATCCCGGCCGCGGCCACCCCGTTCGAGTCGATGTGCATGCTGCGGGTCAGCGGCACGCTGGACGGGCGGAAGGCCGGCGCCAGGGTCCCGGCGACCGACGGCGCGGCCGGGGTGAAGCGCAGCTTGTGCACGCGAAGCGGCGGCTGGTTACGCACGACCAGATCGGAGCCGACCCCGAACAGAGCGCTCTGCCGGAACAACTCGGCCGCGGCGCCGCCGGTGCGGCCGGGCAGTGCCGGGGTGGCGACCGTGACCACGGCGCCGTCGGAGAAATATTTGCCGAGGCGGTCGAGGATGGCTCGGGCCTCGTCGGCGGTGCCGGTGAGCGGCTCGGCCACGATCACCACGTCGGCCGGCTGCGCCTCGTCGAGGGCGTCGACCACCTTGACCCGGTCGGCGATCCAGCTGCCCAGACCGGTGATGTGGTCGCGGAGCAGGTCGGCGGTGCTGCGCTCGCCGGTTACCAGGGTGAGGGAGTCGCCGGGGAGCAGCGCCTCAAGGGCCGAGGCGATCACCGGCGAGGCGTGATCGGCGCCGTACACCAGGGCCGACGTGGCCACGTTGTGCCGGGCGAACTCGGCGGTCAGGGCACGCGCGGCGGTCGCGCCGAGGCTGACGACGGGCGCGTTGGACACCACGGGAAACGAGGTCATTGGCCGAGCATATTGCGCCGCCCGCGAACCTCGGGTCCGCGGGCGGCAGGTGTGTCCGGAATCAGCCTCGGCCGCTGTCGGCGCCCGATCCGCTGGAGGGCGTCTGGTCCTCGCCCGACTGATCCGGGTGCCGGCGGCTGAACTGCTCGGCCGGGTCGGTCAGCAACTCCCGGACGATCGAGGCGTGCACCTCCGGGGGCAGGTCGCCGGGCACCTCGGCGGCGACCGGGAGGGCCGGCCCGGGCGGGGCGGAGACCGGTGCCGTCCGGCCGGAGCGCAGCGCGCCCGCCAAGCCGATCACGCCGAACACGATCAGCCCACCGGCCACCAGCCAGCCCGCCGCGGGCAGCTGAATGTCGACTATCCGGGCCACCGCCCACCAGAGCGCGACCAGCAGGAAGAACATCCCGAAGCTCAGCGAGACACCGTCCATCCGATGCGGCTTCATCGGATCACCTCCAAGTTGCCCTTGTCCATCTGAAGATCGAGTTGGAGCGTGCCGCCCCCGGTTCCGTCGGTGCCGAGATCGGTCAGCGAGTCGCCGTCGGTGTCATGCCCGTCCATGGTCTTGCCGAAGAGCACCACGCGCCCGTCCTCCAACCGGAACTTGACAGTGGTGTCCACCGTCTCGGGCAGCAGCACCCGCAACTGGCCCCATCGCATCGTCACGGTCACCGGCTGCTGCTGGCCGGCGAAGTCGATCCCGCGCAGGTCGAGGGTGGTGTTACCGACCGTGAAGTCGTACCGGTCGGCGACTGCACTGAGGCTGGCCGGGCGGTAGACACTGGCGCCGACGTCGCCGGCCCACCGCTCGGCGCCGGTAGAGACGAACAGGCCGGCCATGGCCAGGATGGCCAGTGCGATCAGCCCGCGAGCCCGGCCGAACCAGGTGCCGACGACCAGGCCGAGCGCGATGGTGACCAGCGCCGCGGCAAAGTAGGCGGAGACCGCGATGCTCGCTCCGGCCATGTCGATCACGGCCATCAGGCCGACCACCACGACCACCGCGAAGAACGTCAGCCGGCCGAGCCGGGAGCGCTCGCGGGGCGGCTTCGGGGGCCGGGGAGGCCGGGACACCGGCGCGGGCGGCGGGGTCTTCTGCCGGGCGAACGGTCCGTGCGGGGCGAACGGCGCGCGGTAGCCACTCGGCGGCGGCGCGAACCCGGCCGGCGCGGTGGCGTACGGGTCCGGCTGGAACGGAGCAGCCGGTGGCGGGGTCGGCGCCAACGGCTCGGTCACCGGTTCCGCGGCCGCTCCGGGGGCGGCCGGCGCGGCGACGAAGCCCGCGGTCGCGAAGTCCGCGGTTCCGAACGCTGCGGTTCCGAACGCCCCGGTCGGGAACTCCGCGGCCGGAGCGCTGGGTGCTGCCGCTGGGTGACCGGCGGCGCTGGGAAACGAGGTGGCCCGGCCGGCGGTGGCGGCGTACGACCCGGTGCGCTTGATCAGCAGGACCGCGCCGAGGATCACCGCGGCGGCGAGCAGGGCGGCCCGCATCCCGTCCTGCACGATGAAGCCGAAGGAGAGCACGGCCGCGGTGCCGAGCAGCACCACGGCTAGCGGTGACATGCCGGAGCGGCCCTTGCCGAGCAGCGACTCGATCGGCGAGGCGGAATCGCCCTCGGCCGGGATGATCAGCCAGCCGATCAGGTAGAGCAGCACGCCGACGCCGCTGAGGATGCCGAGCACGGCGAGCAGGACCCGCCAGAGCACCGGGTCGGTGTTGGTGGCCCGGGCCAGCGCCCCGCAGACCCCGGCGACGTACCGACCCTGACGCGGGCGAACCAGCTCGTCCCGGGAGAAGCCGGGACCGGTGGTGGCCCACGGCGGGGTGAATCCCGGCGGCGGCGGTGGCGGTGGAGCTCCGGGCTCGGCGGCCGGCGGCAGGTCTGCCTCCGGCACGCCGCCGGAGGGCGGCGTCCAAGCCGACGGCCGGGCGGACACCGGATCGGCCGGATCGGCCGGGTCTGCAGGGTCTGCAGGGTCGGCTGGATCGGCTGGATCGGCTGGATCGGCTGGATCGGCTGGATCGGCTGGATCGGCTGGATCGGCTGGATCGGCCGGATCGGCCGGATCTGCTGGATTGGCGGGATCGGCCGGGTCTGCTGGATCCGCTGGGTCTGGCGGGTCGACGGGCGCGGGGCCGTCGGTCGACGGGTGGGTGGGGGCAGGTGCCGCCGGCGGGGTGCCCTTGGCGGCTGGGGCGGATGGCGCCGGCACGTCCTGCGACGGACCGGACGCGCCCCGCGGTTCGGCGGCTTCGTCGTTCATGACACCGATCCTCGCCGCGGGCCGACCCGAGATGCTTCCGGCGCCGACCCTGAGGCCACCCTGAGTTCCGGCCGGCGGGATTCCGGGGGTAGTTCCCCGTGGTCCGCGGCGCCCGGACGTGTGACGATCGGGGGGACACACCGAGGAGGAGCCATCACCACCGCTGTCGCAGCGCCCACCCGCCGCCTGTACCGGCCGCGTGACCATCGGGTCATCGCGGGGGTCGCGGCCGGGCTGGCCGAGCACCTGACGGTGCCGGTGCTGGCCGTGCGTGTCGCCCTGGTCGTCCTTCTCGGCTTCAACGGTCTGGGCCTTCTCCTCTATGCGGCCTTCTGGGCGGTCCTGCCGCAACAGATTCCCACCGATGGGTCGCCGGCGCGGCGCGACTACGCGATGCTGCTGCCATTCGGTGCGATCGGCCTCGGCGTGGTGTTGCTTCAGGCGCTGGTCTTCCAGGACAACGTC
>DASWMR010000580.1:0-6100 GCA_036399635.1 Actinoplanes sp.
GAAGTGCCGAAGTTGCTGCCCAGGTCGCCGAGACCGGCCGCGCCGAAGAGCGCATCGCAGGCCGCGTGCGCGGCGACATCGGCGTCGGAATGGCCGGCCAGCCCCACCTCGGCGGGCCAGAGCAGCCCGGCAACCCAGCACGGCCGCCCGGGCTCGAAGGCATGCACATCCGTCCCGATTCCGACCCGCTGATCATTCACGGCCTCAGGGTACGTGCAGCAGCGCCTCGGCCAGGATGAGGTCGACCGGGCGGGTGATCTTCATGGCCAGCTCCGACCCCGGCACACAGATCACCGGAACACCGGCCCTCTCCATCAGCCCAGCATCATCGGTAGCCGCAGCCCCAGCCCCAGTCGCGGCGTGTGCGGCCGCGAGCACCGCGTGCCGGAACCCCTGCGGCGTCTGGACGCTCCGCAGCACCGACCGGTCGACCGTCGCGACCACGACCTCGGTCGGCCCAGCGCTGCTCCCGGGGGCAGCTTCCGTGAGGGTGTCTGCCGCGCGGGTGACGACGACCTTGCTGGTGTCGACGACCTTGCTGGTGTCGACGACCTTGATGGTGTCTACGACCGGCAGCACCGGGATGACCGCTGGATGGCCGCTGCGGACCGCGGCGGCGACCGACTCGATGAGCCTTGGCGGGGTGAGCGCGCGAGCCGCGTCGTGCACCAGCACGATGTCGATCTCGGTGGGCACTGCGGCCAGCGCGAGGGCGACCGATTCCTGGCGCTCGGCGCCGCCGGCCACGACCAGGACCGGTGCGACCGGTGCGAGCAGCTGCCGGACCGACTCGACGTCGGCGGCCGGGGCGGCGATCACGATGAGCCGGACCGACGGCGCGGCCGCCACCCGCCGGATCGCGTGCACCAGCAGCGGCTCACCGCCGAGTAGGCGCAATGCCTTGGGTCCGCCGGGGCCGAGCCGCACGCCGGCACCCGCCGCCGGAACAAGGACCGCGACGTCACCGCGAGCATTAAGCTGCGCGGTCACGTCGCGGTCCTGTTCGTGTAAACCTGAGGGGTGTTATGCCGTGGATCAGGCCTCGGTGAGGACCTTGTCGAGGAGAACCTCGGCCTCGTCCTTCGTGCTCTTCTCCGCCAGAGCCACCTCGCCGACCAGGATGTCCCGGGCCTTGGCGAGCATGCGCTTCTCTCCGGCCGAGAGACCGCGCTCGCGCTCGCGACGCCAGAGATCACGAACAACCTCGGCGACCTTGAGCGGGTTACCGGATGCAAGCTTCTCGAGGTTGGCCTTGTAACGCCGCGACCAGTTGGTCGGCTCCTCGGTGTGCGGAGCACGGAGGACGTCGAAGACCTTGCCCAGGCCTTCCTCGCCAACCACTTCGCGCACGCCGACGATCTCGGCGTTCTCAGCGGGCACCCGAACCGTCAGGTCACCCTGCGCGACACGCAGAACGAGGTAGAGCTTTTCCTCGCCCTTGATGACCCGAGTCTCGATTGCCTCGATGAGTGCGGCCCCGTGGTGGGGGTAAACAACGGTCTCGCCGACACTGAAAACCATAGGTTCGAAGCCCCTTTCGCTGTGTCTAGGGTAACACGCTCAGGCGACGATGTCCCACCCTGCCGACGACCGTTAGTGCAGCTCAGAGGGCCTGTGACGGGCCTTTCTCCGGCTTGACAGAAGCGCTGCGAGCTGCCTCAGTAACACAAAGTGACGAGATGGTGACCGCTATGCCCACTGAGTCGGATATTTCGGTCGTGCCTCGTTTGTGTGTCCAAGCTTATCGCTAAGGTCGCCAGGCGCGCACTACTAGCGGTCGGCTTGGTTGTGAGGGAGGCTGAGACAAGGTCCCCGACCGAAGAATTCCTGGTCGTCAGGGGGAGGGTGAATCATGGCTGGTGCGGGCGACAACGGCGGATGGACGCCGGATGGCGGCTCGCCCGACGACCTGCCCGAACTGCCCGCGGAGTGGGGCGTCATCGTCATCCCCGACGACCTCACCGAGCTCGACGACGAGGTCCGGGCAATCCGTTCCGAGCTGCGCCTGGCCGAGACCCCGTCCCGCTGGCAGCGCCTCCTACGCCGCCCCGGCACGCACCGCCTGCGCCGAGCCGTCTCCGCTTCACTGCGCGCCCCGGTGCTGATCATCACGTTGGCCGTCCTCGTCACCGTGGCCAGCCTGTTTGCGGCCGCCTGGCCCGGTCCGCCCCGCCAGCCCGCTGCGCAGCGCACCTCCGGCACCACCACCGGCGAGCGCTCGACCACACTGCCCGCGCTCGACCTGGTCGGCACCGACGGCCGGCACGTCTCGCTCCGCGGCCAACTCCCCGCTGTGATCCTCCTGATCGACGGTTGCGCCTGCCCCGACCTGGTCGCCGCCACCATCAGCGAGGTCCGACCCGACATCGCCGTGGTCACCATCGCCGGCCCCGGCGCCGCAACGTCGGCGCCCGGCACCCCGCCGACCGGCGCAGCACCGCAGGCACAGGGCAAGGCCGTCCGAACGCTGCATGACCCCGCCGGCAACACGCGCAACCAGCTGAATCTCCCCGCCGCCGAGTCCGACACAGCCACCGCCCTCTTGGTCAGCCGAGACGGCGAAATCATCCGCACGGTCCCCCGCATCGCCTCAATAGACGACATCAGCGCCGACCTGGCCCGCTTGTAACCGCAAGGCACTGAGCAGGGCGGTCTAACCGCGAGCACTGGGCCAGGGCGGTCTAACCGGAGGCACCGGCAGGGCGGCCGACGCCGCGGCGACGAGCACGTCCGCAGAATCAACGACACGCCGGCACGTCAGTCCTGACGTGCCGGACCGTATGCCCGAAAAGCGCCGACTAAGTTTTTCGCCAAAACGCGCAACAAGCCCCGATTACACGAGGCCACTCGCGCCGGTCGCACCCACTAACGCACCACGCCGCACCGGACACCGCAGGAGGGGCCACCTCCACCAGCGGACGTCGCCTCGCCAGGCGATCCAAATCGGGGTGCGTATGCGTCCGGGCGATGGCCAATATCCCTCCTACGGAAATAGGACTCTTATCCCTACGGCCCTATTCGTGGATCGACGGCAAGGAAGCAACACATGCGCCATCAGTCATCGGGGCGCTGGCGTCTTGGCTCTCAGCCCGAGCGGATCGGAAATTGTGGAACTGCGGCGCGCCGGTGGGCTTCCGGCCACAAATTCGGGCCATTCGCTGCGAACAAAATTCGCATTCTGCCTTGACTCGCGCTCCGAAGATCATCTGACGGTGTGCCCGAGGCGTGCGTGCCGCAGCTGTGCGCGTAGCCGGACAGGCACCGCTGCTGGGCCGGGTCTCAGCCGCCTTCTCCACCAGCGACGCGGTGAACTCGTCGATCTCCTGGCCGTCGAGGAAGGCGGGCACCGCAGCACCGGATCCGCCTGCGCCGGGATGCCCTGGTCGGGGAGCAGGCGGAGCGCGGTCGTCGTCCAGCGTTGAGCATCCGACTCCCGAGCGTCCGGCGGGGCGGCGCGCACCCACCAGATCACCCCGGCGACCAGCAGCGCAGCGGCGAACGCGTACAGCGCCACGCCGCGCGCCCGCTCATCGGTCACGAGCGACCGTAGCGGCCTCGAGCAACGTGCCGTAGAGGGTGAGCCCGGGGCCGAAGGCCAGCATCACGACCCGGTGCGGGGGCGCCGTGCGGCTGCGGAGCGCATCGAGGACCAGCAGAACAGTAGGTGAGGAGCAGTTTCCGTACGTGGCCAGGACGTCCCGCGAGGGAGCGATCTGCTCGTCGGTGAGCCCCAACCTCTCCTGCACCACGTCGAGGATCTTCGGCCCGCCCGGGTGCACAGCCCAGCCGTCCACGTCGGCGATTGTCAGATCGTGGCGCGCGAGCAGGTCCTCAACCATCCGGCGGACGTGCACCCCCAGCACGGCCGGCACCCGCGAGGAGAGGCCCATTCGGAAGCCGTGGTCGGTGACCTCCCACGTCATGTGGTCCGCGGTAGTCGCATCGGTCACCGCTGAGGTCTCGCGTACCGCGTACCCGGAGCGCCCCGCCGAACCGGAGCGGCCCGCCGAATCGGAGCGCCCCGCCGAATCGGAGCGGCCCGCGGAATCGGAATAGTCGCTCGGGGTGAGCACGACAGCGGCTGCGGCGTCCGCGAAGAGCGCGTGCGAGACGATCTGCTGGAGGTCGGCTCGGACCCCGAGCGGCTGCATGTGCAGGCTGGTGAGCTCGGCGCAGAGCAGCAGCGCCGGACGGTTCCGGGCGACGACGAAATCGGCGGCGGTGCCAAGGCCGGGCAGCGCCGCGTAGCAGCCCATGTGGCCGACGAACAGGCGCTGCACGGACGGCGCCATGCCCAGGTCGCGGGCGAGCAGGATGTCCAGCCCCGGCGTGGCGTAGCCCGTGCAGGAGACCACCGTGAACATCCCGACGTCGGCCGGGTCGAGCCGGGCATCGGCCAGCGCGGCGGCGACCGCCTCCTTGCCGAGCGGCATGGCCTCGGCCTGGTAGCGCCGCATCCGACGCTCGGTCGACCAGTCCGACACGTCCTCCAGCAGCGGGCTGACCACGGCCTGGCGGGTGCGGACCCCGGAGTTGGCGAAGATCCGCCGGGCCAACGCCTGGCGGTCCGCCGGGTAGTGCTGAGCGAAGAAGCCGTCCCAAAGGTCATCCTGCATGGTCGGGGGCGGCAGCGCGGTGCCCAACCCGGCGACGATCGCCTCGCGCATCGATCGATCCTCCAAACTCCCCGCTCGAAAAACTCCCCGCTCGAAATTCCCCGCCGAACACGACATCCCGATCACCAGCGAGGGGCGGACCCCTCCGAATCCGGGTCGCCACCGAGGGCGTCGACGCCGAGCCAGTCGGCGCAGACGTCGCTGGTCGCCGGCTGCAGCGAACCGGCCCGGGCGTCGCGGTACAGCCGTTCCAGCGGGTGGCCACGGCGCATCGCCGAGGTACCGGCGGCCTCCAGCATCGAGGCGGCCACCTCGGCCGCGGTCGTGCCGGCGAGCAGCTTGGCCCGCCACACCCAGCGGTTCGTCTCAGCTTCGCCGGGAGCCTCGTCGACCCGCCGGGCCGCTTCGCGCACAGTCAGTCGGGCGGCGGCGACGGCGGCGTCGGCGCGGCCGATGCGGGCACGGACCGCCGGCAGGTGGCCCAGCTTGCGTTCGTTGACGTGCGCCACGGCGGCGTCCACCGCGGCCCGGGCCACTCCCACGTAGACCGCGGCATAGCTGGCCACCATCCAGTGCGGTGCCAGCTGGGCGACCACCAGGGCCAGGCCCTCCACGCCGCCGAGCAGCGCACTGGCCGGCACGGTCACGTCGAGATGCAGGTCGTGCGAGCCGGTGGCGCGCATGCCGAGCGCGTCCCAGGTCTGCTCGACCCGCAGGCCGTCGCCGGGCGGCACCAGAAACTGGGAGACCTGGGCCGGGTCGGCGGCGCTACGGGCGGCCACCAGGTACGCGTCGGCGTGGCCGGCGCCGGAGCAGAACGTCTTGGCGCCCCGGATCCGGAAGCCGCCGTCCACCACCTCGTAGCTGGTCGCCAGCTGGGAGAGCCGGGAGCCGGCACCGCGTTCACTCATCGCCACGGCGTACCAGCTTCCGTCCGCGGCGGCCCGCAGCGCGGCGTCGCGGGCCGCCAGGGCCTCGGGCGGCAGGCCCAGCGCGTCGGCGAGCTCATCGGTGACGCCGGCCAGCGCGCCGGTGACCGAGGCGTGCATGTTGAAGATCAGCGCGGTGGCGCCGTTGCCCCGGGCCAGCTCGTACGCGATCTCGGCGTACTCGGCGAAACCGGCGCCCCGACCACCTAGTCGGGCCGGCACCAGCAGGCCGAAGAAGCCGGCTCGGCGCAGGTCATCGAAGTCATCGGCCGGGAACGAGCCGGCCCGATCGTGCTCCGCCGCCCGGGCCGCGAACCGCGGAACCAGCCGCCGCGCCTCGTCGATCATGCGGACTCCCCGAGCCCTTGTTCCGGGGCCATCGACTCAGACTTGCGGCCGACGCCCTGATAGAGCACGGCCGTCGAGCGGGTGGGCACGATCCGCCCGAGCGGGCGACCGTTCGGCGTGCGGCGCAGCGCCAGCCAACGGATCAGACCGGTCGCGCTGGGCCGGGCGCCGCGCACCTGCAGGCGTACGTCGTGCTGGGCGAACTCG
>DASWMR010000581.1:0-7506 GCA_036399635.1 Actinoplanes sp.
GTCATTCCCATAGGAGTGGTAAGAGTTAAGGCCGGAGCCGCCAAGGAGGAACAGCAATGTTCACGCTTCGTGATCGACTGCTGATCGACGCCGACCGGCTCGTCACCATCCCCGGCGACCACGGCTGCTCCCGGCGGACGAGCTCGAGGCCAGGCTGGGAGCGACCCCCGAGCCCGGGCTCCCGCCGCCTCCTGCGGCGGCGGAGTCGCGGCGATCGGCGTCGCCTTCGCGTACGCCACCCTCGGCGTCACCGTTCCGGTCTACGTCGCCTCGTGGAGCGGCTGGATGGCAGACCACGCTGGCCCCGTCGAAGGCAGTGCCACCGCCAGGTGAGAGCCAGCACCCGACCGCGTACGAAGGAGAGACCATGGATCTGCAGTTGGCCGGTAAGCGCGCACTGGTGACCGGCGGCAGCCGGGGCATCGGCCTGCAGATTGCCCGAGCGCTGCTCGCCGAGGGCGCCGACGTCGCCATCGCCGCCCGCGACCCCAAGCGGCTGGCCAAGGCCGCCGCTGAGCTCGGCGCGCTGGGACACAGCGGCCGGGTGGTGACCGCCGAGATCGATACCGGCGACGACGCCTCGGTCCGCGCGGCCGTGCAGTCGGTGCGCGACCAGCTCGGCGGCATCGACATCCTGATCAACAACGCCGCTGTCCCCGGCGGCGGCCCGGGCGGCCCGGTGTCTCCGTCGCAGACCACCGACCAGCAGTTCCACGACGCGGTCAACGTCAAGGTGGTCGGCTACCTGCGCACCGCACGGGCGGTGGCCCCCGACCTGATCGCGCAGGGCTGGGGCCGGATCGTCAACATCTCCGGTCTGGCGGCCCGTAGCAGCGGCAATTTCGTGGCGACCGCCCGCAACGTCGGCGTGGTCGCGCTGACCAAGAACCTCGCCGACGAACTCGGCCGGCACGGCATCAACGTCACCGTCGTGCATCCCGGCGCCACCGTCACCGAGCGGACCCCGCAACTGGTCGCCGACGCCGCCCAGAAGTGGGGCGTCACCCCCGCCGAGGCCGAGAGCCGCCTCGCCGCGAACACGGCGATCGGCCGCGCCGTGACCGCCGAAGAGGTGGCCGACGTGGTGGTGTTCCTCGCCTCTCCGCGCAGCGTCGCCATCACCGGCGACGCCGTGGTGGCCAGCGGCGGCAGCATCGGACCGATCCACTACTGATCCGGCACACCCCATCGGCACTGAGCCGGGCCGAACGACCCCGACAGGAGATCAGGTGACGAATGCCCTTCGGCACGGGCGCCCGACCGACGCGCCCGACCGGGTCATCTTCGTCGTCCGGCCGACCGCCGTCGGCAAGCGCTGAGCAGCCAGCGGGTCCCGCCTACGCTGCAGTGATGAGAGCTACCGGGATGAGAGTGGCCTTCGGAAGCGACGACGAGAACGAGACGACCGCGGCGGTCCTTCAGGCTTTGACCGATGCCGGGCACGAGATCGTCCGGCCGACCGACTCGGCGAGCTGGCCGGAGATCGGCAAGTCGGTCGGCCGGGCCGTCGTCGAGGGCCGGTCCGACGTCGGCGTGGTGATGTGCTGGACCGGCACCGGTACGGCGATCGCGGCGAACAAGGTGCCCGGTGTTCGCGCCGCACTCGCCTGGGACCCGTGGATCGCTAAGGGCGCCCGGCTCTGGAACGACGCCAACGTGCTGGCGATGAGCCTCAAACGGCTCGCTCCGGACGTGGCGGTCGAGGTGCTGCAGGCATTCCTGACCACGTCCGCTCCAGACCCCGACGAAGCCGCGAACATCGCCGACGTTGAGCGACCTTGACGGTGCTCAGGCATCTCGGCCGCCGGTCCGGCGGCGGGCTGCAGAACTCATGCGACCTTCAGTTCCTGGGGCGCCACGTAGATGCCGCGTCGGCGGAAGGCGGCCGGAGCGTTCACGACCGCATCCACCCTCGCCGACCGCGTGTTGAACGGGAACCAGAAACGGTGCAGGGTCCGTTGTTCGGCCCACGCAGCGGCGGCATGCCCGTCCTGAGCTGACAGGTGCTCAGCAAGGGCAGCCAGAAAAACGTCCCAGTGTTCGTCGCCGGTGCTGGCCGGCTCAGCTTCCAGGAGGGCACTCCGATCCCCTGCCCGTTCCCAGCCGAACTCCTCCAGGAATTCGGCTATCAGGCGCCAGCGCCTCGACTCGGCGGCATCGGCCAGCAGCACCGCTAGACGCTCCAGGGTCATCGGCGCATACCGAGGTGGCGTGGTCGGTTCCTGCACTCAATGACGGTAACAGCCGACAACGACAGGCCCAGTGTCTGTTGATGCACCCCGCCGGTGGCCTCGACGACGTGCGGCCGCCGAAGGAAACACCGGCCACATCCGGTAAAGCATCCTAGGCTGCTTGTGGTGTTCGTGCCTGGCACTGCGCCGGCCGCTATGGCGCGAAACCGGGCCGCCGTCGCGGCCGGCGCATGCTGCGTTGAGTTACCTACGTGGCCGGCAGGGTGAATGCTTTGACCGCTGGCTGATCGCCGGGTCCGACGTCGGCGACCCCGCCGCGGTGCTCGCGTGGCCGTTGTTGGCGGGCGGGCAACCGAACTCCACCGCTCCGATGTCGAAGGCGCCGCCGCGCGGGACCCGGTGCCCGCGGAAGTCGCGGCCGCCCGAGTCGGCGATCGGAGTGCCGGCGTTGATGGCCGGCGAGGTACGCCGGAGATCGTAGGCGTTTCCCGGGTGGCCGACGCCGGTGTGGCCGGGACGGACCAGTTGCGGGTCGGCATAGACGCTGTGCGGCTCGCGGTTGGTCCAGGGGCCCACGGTCGAATACCAGACGTTGTAGTCGCTGGGCGGATTGGCCGCCGGGAAGACCGAGTCGCCCGGGCCGAGCGGGTCGCGCGTGGTGGCGTACACGATGTTGTTCTTGAAGGCGTTGGGGCGGGTTCCCGAATAGATGGAACCGTAGCCGTTGAAGTTCGTGGCGCGGAGCGCACCGTAGGCCGTGACGAAAGTGTTGCCGTAGATCTGGATGCCGTCGATGGTCCCGTGGTTCCAGACGGCCAGATATACCTCCTCCTGCACCGTGCCGGCCTCGGTGCCGTTGTTCGCGCAGACGTTGTAGCGGACGACCGCGTCGATCATCGGATAGCCTTCGGCGCCGAAGATTCCCACGCAGTACGCCGAATTGTCGTGCCCGTAGTTGTATTGAACGACGCTGTTACGACTGTGGAAATCGATGTCGAACCCGCCGCCGTCGGCGCCCGGCGAGTTGTTCCGGTAGGCCTCGTTGTACTGCACCACGCAGTCGTTGCACGCCCAGCTCCAGATCCCGTTCGGCGTGCCGATGGTCTGGGTGGGCTCCAGCCCGGTGTCGTGGGCGACGCTGTGCTCGATCAGGCCGTTGCCGACCGCGAACAGCACGATGCCGTCGCCGTAGGTGTGGTGGACGGTGGAGTTGCGAACTGTCACGTTGGTGCTGCGCTCACCCTCCTGCCAGTCCCAGAGGTCGGCGCTGGTGGCGGTCCCGACGATGATGCCGGCCCACATCGTGGTGTCGTGCGCGACCACGTTGTCGACCAGCACCTGATCGAAGCGCGCCGAGACCCAGTTGCCGATGTAGTGGGTGGGGCTGATCACCACCAGTCCGGTGTTCTTGCTGTCGAGCTTGGAGCCGGCGACGCCGTGCACGGTCAGGTTCCGCAAGGTGATGCCGCGGGCGATGCCGCTGGTGACCGTGACGTACACGCCGCGCCGGGTGCCGCCGGAAAACTCCAGACCGGCGATGGTCCACCAGGACTGGTTGGTGAGCGTGAGCGCCGTTTCCTGGCCGTCGGCGGCCCGCACGATCGGCCGGGGGCCGCGGCCGTACGCGCCGAGCGTGATCGGCCGGCCAGCGCGGCCGGACCCGTGCGGCGTGAGCGTGCCGGTGCACATGGTGCCGGAGCGCAGCAGGATCCGGCTGCCGGCGGTGAACGGGCGGTGCGCATTGACGGCGGCTGTCGAGTTCCACGGCTTCGATCGTGCGCCGGTGCCGTTCGACTTCGCGCTGCAGTCGACGTAGTGGCTGGTGGTCGCCGCCGAGGCGGCGGCCGGTGTGGCAGCTGAGAGGGCTAGCAGGGCGGTAGAGAGGCCTACGCCTACGAGAGTTCGTCCCACGATGGCACTCCGTTCCAGTTACCGGTAAGTGACCGTGAAGTTACGGAACGTGTTTACTGTCTACGTAGTCATGTCAGCGTGTCAATCGTTTGTGCAGCCGTTTAGCAGATCGGCCGGTGTCGGCTTCTGGACCGTCAGATGGGAATGGTGGGATTCGCCGTTTTGGTGGCGGCAACACTCTGGGCGCGGCGAGCCATCGGAGGAATTGCTCCAGACCCGCTATCGGGGTGAGCGGGCCGGCACGAAACGGAACAGGGTGGCGGCCGCCGCCAGGCCGACCACGCCGGAGGCCATGATGCCGAGGCCGAGGCCGGCCACCGCGGTCACCGCGGAGAGGAGTAGCGGGCCGGTCGCCGCGCCGACGTCGGCCAGCTCACGCCACACGCCCAGGAACGTCGGCCGGCCCAGCACCGGGGCGGCGTCGGCGCCGAGCGTGTTCACGATGCCCGAGCCGATCCCGTTGCCCAGGCCGGCCACCATGGCCACCGCGCCCAGGGTGAACACCCCGTCGGTGAGCGGCATGACCAGGAACGCCAGGCCCATGATCAGGGTGCACGGCACCGCTACCGCCCGGCGGCCCCACCGGTCCATGACCATCCCGGCCGGGTAGAAGACCAGCGTCTCGATCGCGCCGGCGACACCGAACAGGATCGACGACATGCTCGCGTCCAGGTGCAGGTGCTGGGCCCAGAGCGGGACGACCACCTGCCGGGTCTGTCGGATGGCCGAGAGCAGCAGTACGCCGGTACCCAGCGTGACCAGGGTCCGCCAATGGTCGCGAGTGATCGACCAGGTGGAGATCGTCCGCGACCCGGCCGGCACACTCGCCCGCTCCTCAAGCTCGGGCACCGCGAGGGAGATCAGGCCGGCCCCGACGATCGCGACCAGCGCGACCGCGTACGCCCCGTCCAGCCCGAACAGGTGGATCAGCCCGGCCCCGGCGAACGGTCCTACGAACCCCCCGATCCGGGCGACCCCGCCGAGCGTGGACATCGCCCGCGCCCGCATCCCGATCGGCACCACCTCGGTCAGATACGACTGCCGGGCCAACTGGAACACCGAACTGGCCATGCCCATCACCAACACGCCCGCCGCGAACGGCCACAGCCCGATGTCGGCCAGGCACAGCGCTATCCCGGCGGCGCTGAACGCGGCCGCGGCGACCATCGACCGGCGCTCACCGAACCGGGTGGTCAGCACGCCGGCCGGGATGTTCGAGATCAGCGACCCGATGCCCATCAGCGCGACCACCAGCCCGGCCACGGCCAACGTCGCACCGCGCTCGAGCGCACTGATCGCGACCACCGGGGCGATCACCCCGGACGAAAAACCATAGAGCAGCGAGGGCCCGTACGCCGAGAACGCCACCGACCGCAGGCGGAACGGCTGGCTCGTCACGATCTTGATTCTCCGCGCCCCCGCCGGGGCCGGTCCCGACGGCCTACCGGCGCGTGACCGCCCCCACTGAGGTCAGGACAGCACGGCCTTGATCACCGAGCCGTCGGCCACCTGCCGCAAAGCCTCACCGGCGCGTGCCAGGGGGAAGCTGGTGACCAGGGAAGCGAGGTCGAACCGCGCACTCAGTGCGGGAAGCAGGCGGACGTACTGGCCGAGGTGCACGCCGCTGAACGCCCAGGAGCCGCGGACGTCGAGCTGGCGGTGGACGAAGAGGTGCGGGTTGAGCATCGTGTCGCCGCTGTCGGTGTACTGGCCGACGATGAGGTAGGACCCGCCTCGACGGGCCAGAGTCAGACCCTGCGCGACCGCCGCCGGCACGCCCGCGCACTCGATCACCAGGTCGGCGCCCCGGCCGCCCGGGGTGCGAGCGCGAACCTGATCGAGCACGTCCGCCGGGCGATCCGCGCCGACGATGTCGAGGTGGTCGTCGCCGATGCCGAGACGCGCGGCAACGTCCAACCGGCTCGCCGGCCCGCCTACCATGATCACTCGCTCGGCCCCGGCAAGGTGCGCGAGCGCCGCGGCGGCCAGGCCGACCGGGCCGCTCCCCTGCACGACGACGGTCTCCCCCAGCCGAACCGGGCGCCGCTCGTAGAGCGCGTGCACCATCGTCGGCCCGGCGCACGCGAGCGCCATCGCGGCAATCGGGTCAATCCCGGGGTCCAGCCGCACGACCGCCGTCGCCGGCTGCAACTCGATCGCCGACGCCCACGAGCCGCGCAACCCGGATCCATCCGACAGCGGCCGGTTGACGCCGTACGTCTGCCGGCTCTCGCACAGCGTCGGCTCACGATGGACACGGCACGGTACGCAGGCGCCGCAGGCGATCGACGAGGCCCACATGACCGCGTCGCCCTGGCGGACCGGCCTGCCGAACATGTCGGCGACCCCGCCGCCGCCCAGCGACCGGACGACGCCGAGCCCCTCGTGTCCCAGCACCAGCGGAACCGGAATGTCCAGATGGCCACGCTGAAGGTGCACATCGGTGCCGCAAATGCCGCCGTGGGTGACATCCACGATCAGGCCGCCCGGCTCCGGTTGCGGAACCGGCAGCCGCCTCAGCTCGACAGCCCCGCCGAACCGGGTCAGCACAACAGCGTCCGCGTCAGCCGTCATCAATCCACTTCCCGCCCCTGGTGCGTCGACAACCCTTACGACGGCGTCAAGGCCCCGTCGCGGCCCTGGAGGATGTCGGGCACGGGAAGCGTACGGTGACCGTCATGAAGATCGTCGTGCTGGACGACTACCAACGCGTGGCACGCGGGTTCGGGCCGTTCGACTCGCTGACCGGCGCCCAGGTCGAGGTGCTGCATGAGCACATCACCGACCTGGACGAGCTGGCCGCGGCGTTGCGCGGCGCCGAGGTCGTGGTGGCGATGCGCGAGCGCACGCCGTTTTCGGCCGAGACCTTCGACCGGCTGCCCGACCTGCGCCTGCTGGTGACCACCGGGATGGTCAACGCGGCAATCGACCTGGCCGCCGCCGCGGCGCACGGTGTCACGGTCAGCGGCACCGCGATGGCCGGCTCGGCCCGGACGTCGAACACCACTGAGCTGACCTGGGCGCTGATTTTGGCCGTCCGGCGGCACGTGGTGGCCGAGGACCGGGCGCTGCGCGACGGGCGCTGGCAGACCACCATCGGCACCGACCTCGGCGGGAGCACGCTCGGCGTACTCGGCCTGGGTCGGCTCGGCACCCAGGTGGCACGGATCGGCCAGGCGTTCGACATGCGGGTGATCGCGTGGAGCGAGAACCTGACGCCGGAGCGGGCGGCCGAGGCCGGCGCGACCTGGGTGCCCAAGACGGAACTCTTCGCAGCCAGCGACGTCCTGACCGTCCACCTCAAGCTGAGTGAGCGGACCACCGGCCTGGTCGGCGCGGCCGAGCTGGCCGCCATGAAGCCCTCGGCGGTCCTGATCAACACATCCCGGGGCCCGATCGTCGA